>JAWOHF010000327.1:0-4062 GCA_046496285.1 Candidatus Aminicenantota bacterium | reverse complement strand
GCCCCGCACTTGCTGCAGAACGGGGAATCGTCTGAAACGACAGCCTGACAACTGGGGCACTTCAATTCCGCATTCCCTGGTCTGTTGTTGGGTTTAGAATACCTTCGTGGAGCTCAGGATGTCAATTATCCCGCCCTTGGTGGAGGCTCTCTGGGAAAGCGCTTATCAGGACAAAGAGAGAGCGCGCCCGGTCCGATTCGAACGGACGACCTGCGGATTCGAAGTCCGACGCTCTATCCAGCTGAGCTACGGGCGCGCGGCCCCTATCTTAGCACAATTCGGCGGCGGGCCCCCAGGGCAGGCCGGGCGAATCATCCTCGGCTTGCCATGGACGCGGGAAGAGGCCTAAAATGGGGGTCGTGACCCGACGGGATCAGCCTGAGTAGGAGGGAGAAAATGGACCAAGACATTTGCTGTCCGAAGTTCGATCCGGCGCCTTGGGACGATAAGACGCACGAGTGGAAGGATAAGAAGTTCGTCAGGGACAAGGTCCGGGCGCTCTTCAACATCCCCATGAATTTCGGCGCCGTGGTCAGACGCCTGGACGGGAAGATCCGGGAGGCGGGGGCCACGGTGCCCGATTATCTGGGCCTGTCGAACCATACGTCGAAGTGGAGCATGGACATGTACGTGGCCGTCGACAAAGACGTCCCGGGAGCGGACAACGTCACGCTGAGCGGGAAGTTCTTCAGCAAGGTCTATGAGGGGGCGTTCAAGGACACCGGGAAATGGTGCGAGGATTTCGCGGCCGTCATGAAGGAGCGGGGCCTGGCCTCTACGAAGCAATACATGTGGTACACGACCTGCCCGAAATGCGCCAAGAAGTACGGCAAGAATTACGTGGTCATCTTCGGGCAATCGCAATGAAGGCTCCCGGCCCGCGAAGGGAGGGCATCGGGAAGATGACCAGAAGATCCTATCTGGCTCGACGGCGAGTTCTTGTCGCGATGGCCATTGCCGGCGCCGTGCTGATCGCCCTGGGAACCCCGGCTTTCGCCCAGGACGAGCCGTTCGTCGTCCACGACACCAAGCCCGTCATCATGCAAGGGCCGTACATCACGTCGCTTTCGGAGACGGGGGCGACCATCGTCTGGATAACGGACACGCCGTGCCACGCCAAGGTGGTATTCGGGGCAATTGGCGAGGCATTGGGGCGGGAAGCGGACAACGCCGAGCATGGGCTGCTGCCCATCGGGACGCGCCATGTCGTCCACCTGACCGGGCTCGAGGCGGGGCGGGAGTATGAGTACAAGGCGGTGGCCACCCGGGTCGTCAAGATGAAGGCCTACTGGCCCGAGAAGGGGCTGGCCGCGGAGAGCCCGGTGCGGACGTTCACGGCCTTCGACCGGAGAAAGCCCGCGATCGCGTTCAGCGCCATCGCCGACACTCACGAGGACGCGGGGCGGGTCAAGGACCTGTTGGGGGCCATTGACTGGGCGGGCTCGGATTTCGTCCTCCATCTGGGGGACGCGTTCCATGGGCTGGAGAGCGAGGATCAGCTCTTCGGGCGTTGGACGGGGCCGGCGGCGCGAACCGCGGCGGGCGGAAAGCTCCTGATGTTCGTCCGCGGCAACCACGAGATGCGGGGGACGTTCGCCAGGCGGCTGCTGGATTACATTCCGGTTCCGGAAGGCCGGTATTACTACGCGCGAGACCACGGGCCGGTCCACTTCATCGTGTTGGACACGGGAGAGGACAAGGCCGACGAGACCAACGTCTACGCCGGGCTCAACAAGGTCGAGGCCTATCGGCAGGAGGAGTTCGCGTGGCTCGAACGGCACCTGGCGACGGAAAAGCGGGTCGAGGAAGCGCCCTTCCGGATCATCCTCCTCCATCAGCCCAATTGGGGTTGGACGCGCGAGCGGGGCGACCGATGGACGGAGCTGGCCAATCGAGGGAAGATCGATCTGGCCATCGGCGGGCACTACCACCGGTTGAGAACATACGAGCCCGGCTCCCAGGGCAACGACTTCCCTGTGTTGGCACTGGGCCAGGACCAGGTCGCCCGGGTCGAGGCCACGAGGAGCGAGCTGCAGGTGACAGTCACCGGCAAGGACGGGGCCGTCATCGAGACGCTGACGATCAAGGCTCGGCGCTAAACGTCCCTAGATTTGGGGACATGTGCTCTTTGCACGTGTCCCCATCTCTCATGTCGTCCGTGTCTCCTTTCGGACGCCTCCCCTTTCTAATCGGCCCTTTTTGGCCCTAAAAAAGCCGAATATGGCCTCAAAATCCCTATAAAAAAAGCCTATATCTTTTATTATCTTAATGTTCCAACAGCCAAGGCGCGTACGAAGAAGTCGAACATCTTGCGCTCGCCGTAGGCGCCGCCCATGCCGTGGCCGCCGCCCGGGATGACCAGCAGGTCGAAGTACTTGTCGGCCTTGATCAGGGCGTCGACGACCTGCATGGTCGAGGACGGATCGACGTTGGTGTCCATCTCGCCGACGATGAGCAGGAGATTCCCCTCGAGCCGATGGGCGTTGTCGACGTTGGAGGAGGCGCCGTATTCGGGTCCGACCGGCCAGCCCATCCACTGCTCGTTCCACCAGATCTTGTCCATGCGGTTGTCGTGGCAGCCGCACGACGACACCGCGGCCTTGTAGAATTCGGGGTGGAAGAGGAGCGCTCCCAGGGAGTTCTGGCCGCCGGCCGAGTTCCCATAGATGCCGACCCGGCTGATGTCGTAGGAGGGGTATTTCGCGGCGACGGCCTTGTGCCACAGGATGCGGTCGGGAAAGCCGGCGTCGCCGAGGTTCTTCCAGCAGACGTCGTGGAAGGCCTTGGAGCGGTTGCTGGTGCCCATGCCGTCGCACTGGCTGACGATGAAGCCCATCTCGGCCAGGGCCCGCATGTTGCTGTGGGCCTGGAACGATTTCGGGACGTGGGAGCTGTGCGGCCCGGCGTAGATGTACTCGACGACCGGGTAGGTCTTGGCGGGATCGAAGTCCGTGGGCCGGAAGATGAGTCCCCAGATGTCCGTCTGGCCGTCGCGCCCCTTGGCCGTGAAGACCTCGGGTGCCCTCCAGCCGGCCTGGGTGAGGGCGGTCAGGTCGGCTTTGGCCAGGGTCATGACGGCCGCGCGGTCCGCGGTCCGGCGGATGACGGTCGTCGGCGCCAGGTCGACCCGCGACCAGGTGTCGACGAAGAAGCCCGTGTCGGGCGAATAGGTGACGGTGTGGTTGGTGTTCCCTTCGGTCAGCTGGATGAGGCCGGTCCCGTCGAGGTTGGCGCGAAAGGCGTGGACGAAATAGGGGTCCTGGCCGGCCGCGAAGCCTGCGGCCTGGAAGTAGACCTGGCGCGCCGCCTCATCGACCTTGTCGACGGAGCGCACCACCCACTCCCCTTTCGTGATCTGGGTCTTGACGGCGCCGGTCGCGCCGTCGAGGAGGTAGAGGTGGTTCCAACCGTCGCGCTCGGACATCCAGACGACCTCCCGGCCGTCGTCGAGGTCGTGGCGGAACTTCTTGCCGCTGTAGGAGAAGAACGTGGCGGCCTCTTCGTTCACCGCGGCCCGGGCCGCGCCGGTCGCGGCGTCGACCTCGATGACCCGGTAGACCTGGTGGCCGCGACCGTTGTACTCGAAGTGGAAGGCCCGGCTGTCCTTGCGCCAAGCGAGGCGCGACATCTGGTAGGGATTGGGGAAGAGCGCGTCGTCGACGGCGATGCCGGTCTTGGCCTCTACGTCGAACAGGACGGGCCGCTCGATGTCGAGGGCGTCGCCCGGCTTGGCGTATTCCATGGTGTGGGACTTCGGCTGGAGCTGGTCTGAGGGCGAGGATTCGACGTAGTGGACGAGGCGGTGGAAGCCGCGGCGCAGGCGGTAGGCGGCGAGCTTCTTCGAGTCGGGCGCCCAGGCGAGGGATTCGAACGTGTAGGCGTCGCCCTCCGAGCCGTCGCGGCTGAGGATGTGCTCTTGGGGGGAGCCCTTGGGGCCGTCGGCGCCGCCGGCGGCCTTGGCCCGGACGCAGACGTTGTAGTTGCGGATGAACGCTTCCCACTTGCCGTCCGGCGAGGCCTTGGCGTCCTTGGAGGCCGCTTCGGGGGCCGGGCCCCGTTCCC
>JAWOHF010000229.1:0-14004 GCA_046496285.1 Candidatus Aminicenantota bacterium | reverse complement strand
CCGGTCGTCAGATTGATCTTCGTGATCCCCGGCTCCTCGAGAACGCTCCGGCTGCGCTCGAACGGCAGGAGCCTGTCGTCCGGGTTGTTATAAAGGAAGTACAGATGCTTCCGGCTCTCCTCCGGGTCGTATCCCGGGGCCTTCCTCCAGTCCTCGTGCGCGGCCAGAACGGTCCCGATGACCGACGAGGTCTCCCCTCCCTCCGTGACGCAGATGACCACGTCGCCCTTGTTGACGCCCCGGTCGCGCAGCTGCAGCCGGCCGATGAGCTGGAGGTCCTCGAATCCCTCGAGAGAGCTGATCAGGGCCCGGTCCGCGCCCGTCATCTCCCCGATGAGGTCGTCCTCGATCGTCGGGGAGACGACCCGCCCCGCTTTGGCCCAGAGCTTCCTATCCGCCCGCACCTTGCGCCAGAAAGGCCGCCAGAACGTGCTCTCCATCTGCTTGGCGAGGCGCCCCGTGGCCCCGCAGCCGTACACATAGATCTTCTTTCCGCCCAGGATGGCGGACTCGACGGCCGCCGCGGCCTGCTCGAGCGACGCCGGGTCGGCCCGAAGCTCCTCGATCCTGGCCCGGATATCTTCGTCGACCGACGACAGCATCCGCAGCCCGGCCAGCGTGTCCTGGCGGACGCGCTCGCCGAGATGCCATGTCTTCTGATGGCGCTGTTCGGTCAGCAAGGAATGCAGCTGGAACTGGGTTTTGTTCCGCACATAATCGATCGACTCGGCCGACGGCTCGACGCCGAGAAGCCTGAGCAGCCCGGCGCCCGCTCCGGCCTCCTCTTGGCCGGACGGCAAGCCCCCGCCGCCCGCCGCTCCCACTAAAAGCGCCGCCGCCGCGACGACGGCCAGCCGCATCGTTCGAGGCCTCCGTGAGGCGGCGAGGGATGTCGCCCCGACGACCCCCGTAGCGGAGGGGGGCCCATCGCTTGCGATGGGGGAACCGTCGGGACTGGTTCCCGGGGGGCTAGGGGCGATATCCCGAGCAAAGCCGGAACGGAGGCCGTTTCTCAAGCGGGGGGCGGCCATCATGACTTCTTCCCGTACTGGTGCTCGTCGTCCACGATGTCGCGTTCCCGCCAGTCGCGGATCCAATCCTCGATGAGGAAGATCTTGGACCCGCCGTCCGCGGTCGAGCACACGACCCGCGTCAGGCCGGCGTTGATGAGCATCTTCTTGCAGATGAAGCAGGGGAAGGCGTCGATCGGCTTTTCGCCGTCCGGGTCGCTCCCGTAGATGTACATGTCGCCGCCGAGCAGGCTGACCCCGGCCCGGGCCGCGTTGATGAGGGCGTTCTGCTCGGCGTGCACGCTCCGGCACAGCTCGTAGCGCTGGCCATGGGGGATGCCGAGCCTGTCCCGGAGGCAGAAGCCGTGCTGGAGGCTGTCCTTTGTTTTACGCGGCGCGCCGACGTAGCCCGTCGAGATGATCTGGTCGTCCCGGACGATGATCGCCCCGATGGCCCGCCGGAAACAGGTGCTCCGGGTCGAGACCTCCCGGGCGATGCCCAGATAATAGAGGTCCTTGGAATGTCTCTGCGGCTTCATGCGAGCTCCTCCAGCTTCCTGTGCAGGTCTTCGATCGTCCCGTCGTTGACGATCAGGCGGTCGGCCGCCGCGATGCAGGCCTCGAGCTGCTGGGCGGTGTCGCTCCCGGCCCGCTCCTCGGCCTCCTTGGCCCGGAACTCCTCGAGGCTTTCGGCCGATTCGTCCCGTCCGCGGGCCGCCGTCCGCCGCCAGCGGACCTCGACCGGGGCGTCCAAGGCCAGCAGGACGAACCCTTCCTGCCGCCTCAGATAGGCCACCTCAAGGGTGTTGCGGATGCTGTCGATGACCGCCGGTCCGCGGGCCTTGTCCATGGTCCGCCGCGCCAGAATGTCGGGCCCGAACCTCTCCCGTAGCTCATTGCCGGTCCGGATGAGGTTGTCCCGCGTGACCGCCTCGCCGCGGCGGCCGAGCTCCTCGCGGATGATGTCGGACAGGGAAAAGAACGCGTATCCTTTGGACACGAAGTAGCGGGCGGCCTCCCCCTTGCCGGCCCCGTTGGTCCCGGTCAGCCCGATGAGCCGCGGTTTGTCCTTCATTTCTTGAATATCCGGGGCAGGGCCCGAACGTCGTTCATGAGGTCAGGCCTTTCAGCCGGCCGGCGTCGTGTCGGAATCACGCTTCCTGTCCCGGCCGCGGCCGACGGCCATGGCGATCAGGATGCCCAGGCCGTAAAGGGCCAGCATGGGGATGGCCACGATGCTCTGCGTGACCACGTCCGGAGTGGGGGTGATGACCGCGGCGACGACGAAGACGAGAAGGACCGCGTACTTGAAGTTGCGGATCATCCAGCGGGACGTGAGGACGCCCATCTTCGCCAGGAAAAAGACAAGGGTCGGGAGCTCGAAGACCAGGGAGATGCCGAGCAGGATCCTCAGGGCGAAGCCGAAATACTGGTCGACGGCGATGACCGGCTGAAATTCCTCGCCCATGGCCAGGAAGAAGCGGCAGGCCCAGGGGAAGACGACGAGGTAGCCGAACAGCGCCCCGAGGCTGAAGAAAAAAGTCGTCATGAGAACGAACGGGATGACGTATTTCCGCTCCTTCCGGTAGAGCCCCGGGGCCACGAAGTACCAGACCTGGAGAAAGATGAAGGGCGAGGCCAGGAAGACGGCCGCCAGGACGGCGACCTTGATGTAGAGCATAAAGGGCGCCGTCAGCGTGGTGAAGGCCAGCTTGGTCCCCTCCGGCAGGTACTGGGTGACGGGGCGGGCCAGGATGTGGTAGAGGTCCTTGGAGAAGATCCAGCCCGGCACGAAGCCGACGAGGAGGGCCAGGAAGGAATAGAAGAGCCGCTTCCGGAGGTCCTCCAGATGCTCGAGGAAGGTCATCTCGTCAGGCGATTTTTGGCCCTTCCCCGCTCTCATCTTCCGTCAATTCCTTCTTGATGTTGTCCTGGATGCCCCTGACGCCGGACTGGAGCTCGTTGACCCCGGACCGGATGTCCTTGCCGATGTCCTTGAGCTCGGAGGCCTCGATCTCCTCCTCGATCCGGCCTTTGATCTCGTCGGAGGTCTTTTTGAACTCCCGCAGGGCCTTGCCCACGGAGCGCCCGATCTCGGGCAGCTTCTTGGGGCCGAAAACGAGCAGGGCGATGACGAAGATGAGGATGAGCTCGGCGGGCCCGATGCTTCCGAACATGAGGGGATTATATCCGCAAGGCCTGAAGGGGTCAAATCCGATTTGACCCCTTCTGATGGCTTTGGTAAGATGAACAGGCGAAAAAGGCCATGAACAAGCGGATCCTCCTCATCGGCGCGACGGCCCTCGCGGCCCTGGCCCTGGTCCAACAGCCGTCCCACGACCAGGATCTCTGGGCCGCCTCGCGGGAAAAGGTCCGGACGATCGCCGGGCTCATCGGGGAGAGCTATTTCCAGCCGCCCGGAGAGCAGCTGATGGCCGAGGCTTCCATCCGCGGCGCCCTCGAAACCCTCGACCCGCACTCCTATTTCCTCGACCCCTCCAGCTTCTCCCGCATGCGCGAGGAATACACCGGCAAGTACTTCGGCCTGGGCATCCAGATCCAGAAGCAGGGCGAGAACATCGTCGTCATCTCGCCCATCGAGGGCGGGCCGGCCTGGCGCCTCGGCATCCAGCCCGGAGACGTCATCTCCCACATCGACGGCGAGAGCACGGTGCCCATCTCGAGCTACGACGCCATGCAGAAGCTCCGCGGCGAGAAGGACGTTCCCGTGACCATCACCATCGTCCGGGACGGCCTCGACAGCCCCTTCGAGCTGACCATCGTCCGCGAGGAGATCCCGCTCCTCAGCGTCCCGTACGCCTTCATGCTCGAGGACGGCATCGGCTACATCTACATTCGGAATTTCGCCGAGCACACCCCCCGCGAGCTCGAGGACGGCCTCGAGAAGCTCGCGGCCCAGGGCATGACCAGCCTGATCCTCGACCTTCGCCTCAACACCGGCGGGTCGCTCATGCAATCCATCGAAGTCACCGACCTGTTCCTTCCCCGGGGCTCGCTCGTCGTCTCCATCGAGGGCCGCAACCCGGCCTACGACAGGGCGTTCCCCGCGTCCATGAACGGCCAGTACGAAGATCTGCCCCTGGTCATCCTCATCGATCAGGGCACGGCCAGCGCCTCCGAGATCGTCAGCGGGGCGGTCATGGACCACGACCGGGGACTGATCGTCGGCGAGGATTCCTGGGGGAAAGGGCTGGTCCAGACGGTATTCCCCCTGGCCTCGAACATGGCCGTGGCCCTGACCGTGGCCCAGTACCTGACCCCGAGCGGCCGGTTCATTCAGCGCGACTACACCGAGATCGACGACTATCTCCTGAGCAAACGGGCCCCCGACGACAGCCGGGAGGTCAAGTATACCGACGCCGGCCGCAAGGTCCTCGGCCAGGGGGGCATCACCCCCGACTATCAGGTCAACTCCCTGCTCAAACCCGTCACCGGCCGCCTGCGCCTGAGCGGCACCTTCTTCTCCTACGCCCGGAGGTTCGCCCAGCACCAGACCGAGCTCGGCCGGAAATTCGTCTTCCCCGGGGAGTCCGAGGCCGCCGGCGGGGCGGCCGCCGGGAAGATCATGGTCGGCCGGACCTTCATCGTCGACGACGACGTCGTGGCCGATTTCCGCCGGTACCTCGCCGACCGCAAGGTCGATTACGACGAGAACGCCTTCCTGGAGGCCGAGCCGGAGATCCGCCGCGAGCTCGAGCGCGAGATCGCCGGGGCCGTCTGGGGGGTCGACGAGGGGATCCGAGTCGCGCGCCTGACCGACCCGGTGGTCATGAAAGCCATCGAGGTCATGCCCGAGGCGGCCCGGTTCCTGGAAAAGAAATGATGCTGCGATAGGCCCATGAGAATCGCCCTCGCTTCCGACCACGCCGGATACGACCTCAAGGCCCGCGTCGCCGACTACCTGCGGGCCCGGGGGGCCGAGTTCGAGGACTTCGGCTGCGGCCCCGACGAATCCGTGGACTACCCCGATTACGCCGCCCGGGGGGCCCGGGCCGTCGTCGAGGGCGTCTGCGACCGGGCCATCCTGATCTGCGGCACGGGCATCGGCATGGCCATGGCGGCCAACAAATTCAAGGGCATCCGGGCGACCCCTTGTCCGACCGAGTACGCGGCCGAGATGGCCCGCAAGCACAACGACTCGAACTGCCTGACCCTGGGCGGCCGGACCCATGCCGTCGAGCTGGCCCTGGCCATCGTCGGCATCTGGCTCGACACGGAGTTCGAGGGCGGGCGTCACGCCCGGCGGGTCCAGAAGATCCGCGACATCGAAGACGCCAACTGCAAGTGATCTGTCATCGCCGATAGAGGAGCCGTCCCATGCCGTCGTTCCCCGAGAAAGTCCGGTCCCTGGCCGAGCGGGCCGAGCGCAACAGCGCCTGGCGCCAGAAGGAATGCTTCAACCTCATCCCCTCGGAATCGACCCCGTCGTTCCTTGTGAAGATCTGCGAGATCGCCGACCCCTCCGGGCGCTACGCCGAGCACCGGACCATGAAGGGGGAGGAGGTCTATTTCTACCAGGGCATCGACTTCATCCGCGACGTCGAGATCGAGGCCCGCAAGGAGCTCGAGGCCTATTTCGGCTGCTCCGACGTCGAACTGCGGCCGGTCAGCGGCCAAATGGCCAACGAGGTCGTCTTCAAGGGTGTCGTCAAGTTCCTCAACCGCGGCAAGGGCGAGAAGGAGCCTTCGCGCCGGCTGCGCCTGGTCCTCAACAACGACCTCATCTACGGAGGCCACCTCAGTTCCCAGCCCATGGGCGCCCTCTTCAACTACGTCGAGGAGGACCCGGCGACGGGCAAGGAGCGGGTCGTGAGCTTCCCGGTCCTCGAGGATAACCCCTACAAGGCCGATGTCGCCAAGCTGGGCGAGCTGCTCGACGCCCACCGGCCCGAGCTGGTCGTTTTCGGCAAGAGCATGTTCCTCTACCCGGAGCCGGTCAAGTTCGTGGCCGACATCGTCAAGGACTGGAAGACCCGCCCGGTCCTGATGTTCGACATGGCCCACGTCCTGGGCCTCTACGGCGCCTTCCAGGCCCCGTTCGCCGAGGGCGCGGACGTCGTCACCGGGAGCACCCACAAGACCTTCTTCGGCACCCAGCGCGGGCTCGTGGCCGGGAACTTCCCTCCGGGGTCGCCCCTCCGCAACCTGTGGCTCGACATCAAGGGCCGGGCCTTCCCCGGCTCGACCAGCAACCATCACCTGGGGACCCTGCTCGGCCTGCTCATGGCCTCCTACGAGATGAACGAGTTCAAGCCGGCCTATCAGAGCCGGGTCCGGGCGAACGCCAAGGCCTTCGCCCGGTCCCTGAAGTCCCAAGGCGTCCCGGTCGAGGGCGGCGAGGCCGACGGCTTCACCGAGACCCATCAGGTCCTCATCCGGGTCAACCCGTTCGGGCCGGGCATGGAGATCGCCCGGCGCCTCGAGGACAACAACATCGTCACCAATTATCAGGCCCTGCCCGACGATCCCTCGTTCCTCGAGTCGAGCGGTATCCGGCTCGGCGTCCAGGAGATGACCCGGTTCGGCATGGAAGAGAAGGATTTCGACACCCTGGCCGGACTGATGGCCGACTGCATCATCCGCGATCGCAATGTCAAGAACGAGGCGGCCGGGTTCCGGCGAAACTTCCGGACCATGCGCTACTGTCTGCCTCCCGAGGAGGCCCTGCCGCTCGCGGCCCGGATCGTGGCCGCCGCCATCCCCGACCCGGCGTACGCGGCCATGTTCGTCGCCAACCTCGAGCGGGCCGTCAAAGGCTGACCGGGGAGGGGGCGCTGTCCGCAGAGGAGTCCCCGGCCTCCCGCGGCCGGGAGCGAGAAGGCACAGGAGGGTGAGTCCATGAAGATCCTGATCGTCGGTTCGGGCGGCAGAGAGCACGCCCTGGCCTGGAAAATCTCCCGGAGCCCGCACGCCGAGAAGGTCTTCTGCGCGCCGGGCAACGGCGGCACACGGCTGGTCGCCGAGAACGTCCCCCTGTCCGATACCGACATCGCCGGCCTGGCCGACTTCGCCGGGAACGAGGGCATCGGGCTGACCGTCGTCGGCCCCGAGCTGCCGCTGACCCTGGGCATCGTCGACGAGTTCGAAAGCCGCGGCCTGCGGATCTTCGGGCCTTCGAAGAAAGCCGCCGAGCTCGAGGGCAGCAAGGTCTTCGCCAAGGAGTTCATGGCCCGCCACCGCATCCCCACGGGCCGCTTCCGGGTCGCCGACACCTTCGAGGGGGCCAAAAAGATCCTCGCTTCCGGGGAATTCGGCTATCCCGTCGTCGTCAAGGCCGACGGCCTGGCCGCCGGCAAGGGAGTGATCGTCTGCTCCTCCCAGAAAAAGGCCGAGGAGACGGCCGCCGAGATGCTCGTCGGGAAGAAGTTCGGGGCGGCCGGCGAGCGGATCGTCATCGAGGAGTTCCTCCGGGGGCGCGAGGTGTCGTTCATCGTCATCTCCGACGGGACGCGCGTCCAGCCGCTGGTCTCGGTCATGGACCACAAGAAGGCCTACGACGGGGACAAGGGGCCGAACACGGGCGGCATGGGGGCCATCTCGCCCTCGCCGTTCATGACCGAAAAGCTCTTCGGGGAAGTCATGGAGACGGTCATCATGCCGGCCGTCACGCGCATGCTCGAGGAGGGCCGGAAGCTCAAAGGGGTCCTGTACGCGGGCCTGATGCTCACGGAGCAAGGCCCCCGGGTCCTGGAGTTCAACGTCCGTTTCGGCGACCCCGAGACCCAACCCCAGATGCTTCGCATGGAAAGCGACCTGGTCGAGGTCCTGACGGCGGCCGTCGAAGGCGACGTCCTCGAACAGGAGATGCGCTGGGCGCGGCGGCCGTCGGGGTGCGTCGTCCTGGCCGCGGGCGGATACCCCGTCCGCTACGAAAAGGGCAAGCCCATCTCGGGCCTGGCGGACGCGGACGGTATCCCCGGGGTGACCGTCTTTCACGCCGGGACCAAGCACGAGAACGAGACCTACCTGACCAACGGGGGGCGCGTCCTCGGCGTCTGCGCGTCGGAGGAGACCCTCGCGGAGTCCATGAAGAAGATCTACAAAGCGTGCGGCCGGATCTACTTCGAGGCCATGCACTACCGCCGCGACATCGGCGCCGTCAAGGAGGAGCGGACATGAAGGTCATGATATTTCTCGGCAGCGAATCGGACTTCGACGTCATCGAGGACGGGTTGGGGGTCCTCAAGGGATTCGGCGTCCCCTTTTCGCTGGAAGTGACGTCGGCCCACCGGTCGCCGGAGCGGACGGTCCGGCTCATCCGGGAGGCGGAGGCGGCCGGGGCCGAGTTGTTCATCGCCGTGGCCGGGAAAGCAGCCCACCTGGCGGGCGTCGTCGCCGCCCACACCGTCCGGCCGGTCATCGGCGTTCCCGTCGACAGTGACGCGCTGGCGGGAATGGACGCCCTGCTGGCGACCGTCCAGATGCCCAAGGGCATACCGGTCGCGACCGTGGCCCTGGGCAAGCACGGCGGCACGAACGCGGCCCTGCTCGCGATCCAGATCCTGGCCCTCGCGGACGAAAAGCTGAAAGCCGGACTCGTCGACCACCGGGCCAAGATGGCTGACGGGGTCGAAGCGGCCTCCAAGAAGCTCCGGGGCAAGCTGTGACCGCTGCCGATGCCCTCCTTCTCCGTTTGGAACTTCGGCTGCCGTGTCAATCTGGCCGAATCCTTCGCCTGGGTTGAGGCCTTCCGGAGGCGGGGCCTGCGGTTCGAGGAGGACTGGAGGCGGAGCGACGCCGTCATCGTCAATTCCTGCACCCTGACCGGCCGCGCCGACCGGGACGTCCGGAAGCTCATCCGAAAGATCGGGTTCGAGAACCCGGGGGCCAAGCTCGTCGTCACCGGCTGCCTGGCCGAAAGGGCGCCGGAGGAGTTCGTCCGGGCGCCCGGCGTCGCGCTCGTCCTCGGCAACAAGGAGAAGCCGGAGCTCGTCGGGAAGGTGCTGGCGCTCCTGAGCGAAAGCCAGAACGGGGAGCTGTCCGGACGGGTCGCCGACGAGGCCCCGCCGAAAGGGCGGACCGTCCGCGGCGGGGAAGACGATCGCCAAGGTACGTTCCGAGCCCGGGGCACCCTCAAGGTCCAGGACGGCTGCGACAAGAGATGCGCCTTCTGCGTCATCCCGAGCGTGCGGGGCCCGAGCGCAAGTGTCCCTCCTGGGGAGGTTCTGGCCGGTGTCCGGGACCTCGTCGGCCGCGGCTATCGGGAGATCGTTCTTGTCGGCATCGACCTTTCTTCCTACGGGGACGACCTCGGGCAGAGGATGCCGCTGTCCGGGCTTCTCCGGCAGATCGTCGAGGTCCCGGGGCTGGGCCGGGTCCGGCTGAGCTCGGTCGATCCGGGGCGGGTCGACAAGGCCCTTATCGGCCTGGCCGCGGAGAGGGACAAGGTCTGCCGCCATTTCCACCTGTCGCTCCAGCACGCCTCGGGCCGGATGCTGCGGTTGATGGGCCGGGCGGCCGACCCGGAGATGTATCGCCGGCTGCTGGCCGATCTGCGGGAGGCCGTGCCCGGAGCCGCGCTCGGGGCCGATGTCATCGTCGGCTTTCCCGGAGAGACGGAGGAGGAATTCGAGGAGCTGAGAGGGTTCCTGGAAAGCTCCCCCTTAGCCTACTTCCACGTCTTCAGCTATTCGCCGCGGCGGGGGACGCCGGCTGCCGGAAGGCGTCAGGTGCCGGACAAGATCATAACGGAGAGGTCGGTCGCGCTGAGGCGGCTCTCGGGGGCCAAGAGCCTCGCCTTCCGCCGGTCGTTCGAAGGCCGGGCGCTCGAGGCCGTGGTCATAAAGAGGGGCGGCGGGCCGAAGTCCAAGCGGGCCGAGCTGCTGACCGACAACTATATAAGAGTCTGGGCTCCGCCATCGCCGGCCCCGAGGGGCGAGCTCGTCCGGGTCCGCATCACCCGGGCTCTCGAGCGCTCGACGGAAGGCGCGTTTGACGTATAATGGGACCGGTTCCGGAGGCCGGAGAATGAACAAGATCCACGTGCTGCCCGAAGACGTCTCGCGGAAGATCGCCGCGGGCGAGGTCATCGAGAGGCCGGTGTCGGTCGTCAAGGAGCTCGTCGAGAATTCCCTGGACGCCGGGGCGTCGACGGTCCGGGTCGAACTCGCCGAAGGCGGGCGCCGGCTCATCAAGGTCGCGGACGACGGGTCGGGGATGAGCCGCGAGGACGCCGCCCTCTGTTTCAGGCGGCACTCGACGAGCAAGATCGCCTCCGAGGCCGACCTGGAGCGGATCTCGACGCTGGGGTTCCGGGGGGAGGCCCTGGCCAGCATCGCGGCCGTCTCGCGCCTGACCCTGCGGACGTTCGACGGGGCCGAGGAGCGCGGGACGATGATCGAGCGCGAGGGCGACAGGCTGGTCGCCGTCACGGACATCGCCTTCCCCCGGGGGACGGCGGTCGAGGTCCGGGACCTGTTCTTCAACCTGCCGGCGCGGCGGAAGTTCCTGCGGTCGGCCCAGTCCGAACTCAACCTCATTGCCAAGTACGTGACCCAGGCGGCCCTGGCCTCGCCCGGCGTGCGGTTCACGCTCGTGCACGGGGCGCGGCAAGCCATCGACTGCCCGGCGGTCGGGACGCTCCGGGAGCGGGTTTTCCAGCTTTTCGGGAAGGCGCTCGTGGACCGGGTGATGGACGCCGCGGCCGTCGAGAGCGGGAGCCGGGTCGAAGGCCTGGCGTCGATGCCCCTGGCCGGGCGGGGGGACCGGTCCGTCCAGCACTTTTTCGTCAACGGCCGGCCGGTCAAGGACCGCGTCCTTTCGGCGGCCCTCAACCAGGCTTATGCCGGCATCCTGGAGAAGGGCCGGCAGCCGGAGGCGTTCCTGTTCATCGGCCTGCCCCTCGAGGATGTCGACGTCAACGTCCATCCGGCCAAGGCCGAGGTCCGCTTCAAGGACTCCCAGCTCGTGTTCCGGCTGGTCCTCAGGGCCGTGTCGGAGGGGGCGGCCAGGGGCCACACGATCAAGGAGGTCTATCCCGTATCCGAAGAAGGGCGGTCCGGGAGGGGTGTGTCCGAACGGGGCGGACCGGCGGGTGCCCCGGGGCTCGGGCTCGATAGGGCGCCGGATAGGGAAGCGGGGAGGGCTTCGCCCTGGGCGCCTGCGGATACGGGAACGGCCGCCGCTCCCGGGGCGGGCGGGGACATGTACCGGAGGTACGTGTCCCCGTCTTCGGCGGCAGCGAGCGTTCCTGCCGGAAAGGACCCTGTCGTCCTCGGCCAGTACGCGAACATCTACATCGTCGCCGGGAGCGAAGAAGGGCTGCTGGTCATCGACCAGCACAACGCCCATGAGCGCGTCCTGTTCGAAAAATACAAAGAGATCGACCGGCAACAGGCCTGGCCCCGCCAGAGCCTGCTCATCCCCGCCCTGGCCGAGCTTTCCCCTTCTCAACGGGTGAGCTTCGAGGAGAACGCCGCCCTTCTCGAGGAGCTGGGCTTCCGGGCCGAAGCCATGGGCGGGCGTTCGGTGGCCCTCAAGGAATTCCCGGACATCTTCGACCGCGAGGCGGCCCTGGAAGTATTCCTGGGGCTTCTCGAGGAGGCGGGCGGCGCGGAGGCCGGGGAGCGGCGGGACCGGATGCTGGCGACGATGGCCTGCAAGTCGGCCGTCAAGGCGGGACAGCCCCTGACCCGGGAGAAAATGGGCTACCTGGTCGCGGAGCTGTTCAAGATCTCCCGGCTCGGCCTCTGCCCCCACGGGCGGCCGGTCGTCGTCCGCATCGACCGCGCCCAGCTCGACAAAGGCCTCAGAAGATAAGAAGGGGTCAAATCTCCACTCATTAACAAACTCGAGCGCAACGAGGGGTTCCATATCTTCATTGGTTCTCTAAACTTAATGAGTGGAGATTTGACCCCCTCTTAGCGATTTGCTAAGATGAACGGGCTTTCGGGCCGGTCCAGCGAACGATACGAGCGGGGAGTGGCGCAGCCTGGCTAGCGCGCCTGCCTTGGGAGCAGGAGGTCGGCGGTTCAAATCCGCTCTCCCCGATCCTCCAACCGCCGGGCTGGACCGGGGGCTTCGAGAGCCCCGCCGGCCGCGAGTGCGATGCCCACGATGGCGCGCCTGGAGGGAATCGAACCCCCGACCCGCTGCTTAGAAGGCAGCTGCTCTATCCCCTGAGCTACAGGCGCGTCATCGTGGGCATCGCACTCGCGGCCGGCAGGGCTCTCGAGGCCCCCAATTCAGCCCGGCGGTAGGAGGATCGGGGAGAGCGGATTTGAACCGCCGACCTCCTGCTCCCAAGGCAGGCGCGCTAGCCAGGCTGCGCCACTCCCCGCTCGTATCGTTCGCTGGACCGGCCCGAAAGCCCGTTCATCTTAGCAAATCACCCGGAAGGGGTCAAACCTACTTTTTTCCACTTTTGAGAAAAAGTAGGTTTGACCCCATCTTCGTTTTAGCGTTTCAGGCCTTTGTCGAGCTGGGCCCGGTCGACGCGGACGACGACCGGCCGTCCGTGGGGGCAGAGGCCGAGCTGGGAGATCTTAAAGAGCTCACTGACGAGGTAGCCCATTTTTTCCCGGGTCAGGGGCTGTCCCGCCTTAACGGCCGACTTGCAGGCCATGGAGGCCAGCATCCGCTCGCGCCTCTCCCCCGCGTCCGCGCCGCCCGCCTCCTCGAGAAGCCCCAGGAAAACTTCCAGGGCCGCCTCGCGGCCGAAGATGTCCGGGTATTCCTTGAGGGCCACCGAACGCCCGCTCATGGCTTCGGCCCGGAACCCCAACTCTTCGAAAAGGGCCGCGTTCTCCTCGAAGCTCACCTGTTGAGAAGGGGAAAGCTCGGCCAGGGCGGGGATGAGCAGGCTTTGGCGGGGCCAGGCCTGTTGCCGGTCGATCTCCTTGTATTTTTCGAACAGGACGCGCTCGTGGGCGTTGTGCTGGTCGATGATCAGGAGACCTTCCTCGTTCCCGGCGATGATGTACATATTCTCGTATTGGCCGAGGACGACGGGGTCCTTTCCGGCCGCTCCCGTATCCGCAGGCGCCCAGGCCGAAGCTCCTCCCGCTTCCCGTTCCGGCGCCCTATCGAACCCGAGCCCCGGAGGTCCCGGCCGCACGCCCGGCTCCGACACCCCAGGACCGGGCCGCGCTTCCTCCGGCACGGGGTAGACGCCCTTGATCGTGTGGCCCCTGGCCGCCCCCTCCGACACGGCCCTGAGGACCAGCCGGAACACGAGTTGGGAGTCCTTGAACCGGACCTCGGCCTTGGCCGGGTGGACGTTGACGTCGACGTCCTCACTTGGAAGGCCGATGAACAGGAACGCTTCCGGATGCCGGCCTTTCTCCAGGATGCCGGAGTAGGCCTGGTTGAGGGCCGCCGAAAGAACGCGATCCTTGACCGGCCTCCCGTTGACGAAGAAATGCTGGACGGACCGGTCCCCCCGCCCGGCCAGAGGCAGCGACGCCAAGCCTTCGACCCGGCTCCCGCTCTCGGCGGCCGCGGCGTCCATCATCCGGTCCACGAGCGCCTTCCCGAAAAGCTGGAAGACCCGCTCCCGGAGCGTCCCGACCGCCGGGCAGTCGATGGCTTGCCGCGCCCCGTGCACGAGCGTGAACCGCACGCCGGGCGAGGCCAGGGCCGCCTGGGTCACGTACTTGGCGATGAGGTTGAGTTCGGACTGGGCCGACCGCAGGAACTTCCGCCGCGCCGGCAGGTTGAAGAACAGGTCCCGGACCTCGACCGCCGTCCCCCGGGGAAAGGCGACGTCCGTGACGGCGGCCAGCCTGTCGCCCTCGCGCTCGATCATCGTCCCGCGCTCCTCGGCCCCGTCGAACGTCCGCAGGGTCAGGCGCGAGACGGCCGCGATGCTGGCCAGGGCCTCCCCCCGGAACCCCAGCGTCGAGATCCGCTCCAGGTCGGCTTCGGAGGCGATCTTGCTCGTCGAGTGCCGCCTAAAACAGAGGGCGGCGTCCTCGCGGCTCATCCCCGACCCGTCGTCCGCGACCTTGACGAGCCGGCGCCCGCCTTCGGCGAG
>JAWOHF010000152.1:0-23200 GCA_046496285.1 Candidatus Aminicenantota bacterium | reverse complement strand
TGCAGAAGCGCCTGCAGGAAATGCAGCAGCAGAGCTCCTCGGTTGGCGGTGTCGAGACCACCGAGGCCAAACGGAGCCGCGAGGCGCTCGAGCGCCAGTTGGTCGCCGAGACCGCCGCCAAGGAGCAGCGCGAGAAGAGCCTCGAGGAGGAGCGCCAGCGGGGGCTCGACGAGGCAGGCTGGTCTCGGATTTCATCAGCCTGGACGGGGTCAAGGTCCTGATCGGGTCGGAGACGAACTTTCCCAATGTCCAGGACTGCTCCCTCGTGCTGTCCCACTACGGATACAGCAACCAGGTCCTCGGCTCCCTGGGCATCATCGGGCCCAAAAGGATCCCGTACGAGAAGATCATTCCCCTGGTCGACCGGGTGGCCAAGCGTTTGAGCCTGGCGATCACGGCCTTCGGCAGAGAGGTCACACTATGACGGAAGAGAACGGCGGCAGGAAGCCCGAAGAGGAGATCGAATTCATCCGGGAGGATGAGGCGGACGGGGATGCTCCGTCCGTGGTCCGGGAGGATAAACCCGCCGCGAGCGCCAAAGAGCCCCCCGCCAAGGAAGCTTCTTCCGAGGGCTCCCGGAGCCTGAAGGAAAAGCTCAAGAAGAAGGAGACCGAGCTCAAGCATCTCAGGAAAGAGATGGACGAGGTCAAGGACCAGTTCCTGAGAAAGCTCGCCGACCTCGAGAACCTCCGCAAGCGCTTCGAAAGGGAAAAGGGCGAGTTCCAGCAATTCGTCTTGAGCGGGCTCCTCCTCGAGCTGCTGGCCATCAAGGACAACCTGGAAAGGGCCCTTCAGAGCCAGGCCGCGGACCCGGAGGGGCGGACGTTCCGCGAGGGGGTCGAGCTCATCGACCGCATGTTCCAGTCCCTTCTCGCCAAGAACGGCGTCCAGCTGGTCGAGATCGCCGAACGGCGCTTCGACCCCAACTTTCACCACGCCATGATGACGGAGGAGTCCGACTCCGTCGAAGAGCCCGAGGTCCTCGAGGAGCTGCAGAAGGGCTATATGCATCACAACCGGCTGCTCCGGCCGACCCTGGTCAAGGTCGCCGTCCCGAAGAAAGGCTGAACGAACATGTCGCACGTCATCGGCATCGACCTCGGCACGACCTATTCCTGCATCGCCTATCTCGAGGGCAGCCAACCGGTCGTCATCCCCAACCTGGAAGGGTTGCAGACGACGCCCTCCGTGGTGTCTTTCACCTCGGCGGGGGAGAGGCTGGTGGGGACCCTGGCGCTGCGTCAGGCGATCACCAACCCCCGCAACACGATCTTCGCGGTCAAGCGCCTGGTCGGGCAGAAATTCGCCTCGCCCGAAGTTCAGAAGGCGCGCGAGAGATTGGCCTACCGCTTGCTCGAAGCCCCCAATGGGGACGTGCTCGTCTCTCTCGATTCGAAGTCCCTGACACCCCAGGAGATCTCGTCGATGATCCTTGGCTATCTGAAGAGCTGCGCCGAGTCCTTTTTCAACGACAAGGTCACCGACGTTGTCGTTACCGTCCCGGCCCATTTCAACGACCATCAGAGGCAGGCCACCAAGGACGCCGCCCAGATCTGCGGGCTCAATGTCCAGAGGGTCATCAACGAGCCCACGGCGGCCGGCCTCGCCTACGGGCTGAATACGGGAAAGAACGGCACCGCGGCCGTGTTCGACCTCGGCGGCGGGACGTTCGACATAACGCTCCTCGAGATCAGCGACGGCGTCTTCAACGTCCTGGCCACCAACGGCGATTCCTACCTCGGCGGCGAGGACTTCGACAACCGTATCCTGGAGTGGCTCGTGGAGGACTTCCGAAGGGAGACCGGGCTCGATCTCGCTCCGGACAAGCTCGCGCTTCAGAGGGTCAAGGAGGCCGCGGAGAAGGCCAAGCGGGAGCTGTCCTTCACCCTGGAGACGGAGATCAACCTGCCGTTCATCTCGTCGGACAAGTCCGACTCCAAGCACATCCGCAAGGTCCTGACCCGCGGGACCCTCGAAGCTCTGACCGCCGACCTCGTCGAAAAGACCGTCCCCCACATCGAGAAGGCCCTGGCCGACGCCCGCCTGGACCCCGAAGCGATCGGTCAGGTCATCCTGGTCGGCGGCCAGACCCGGATGCCGATGGTCAAGAAGAAGGTCACGGAGTTCTTCGGGCGGGCCCCCGAGGAGCACATCAACCCCGACGAGATCGTGGCCATGGGCGCGGCCGTCCAATCGGGCATCCTCCACGGCCGCGTCCAGGACCTCGTCCTCCTGCTCGACGTCACGCCCCACTCCCTGGGGATCGAAACGGAGAACGACGGGTACGAGGTGATCATCGACCGGAACGCGACCATCCCGACCCACAAGACCAAGGCCTTCACGACCGTGGACCACAACCAGCGAAGGGTCAAGATCCACGTCCTCCAGGGAGAAAGCCCGCTGGCCTCGCTGAACGTGTCCCTGGCCGTTTTCGAGCTGGTCGGGATCGAGCCCGCTCCGGCCGGGGTCCCCCAGATCGACGTCGCTTTCGAGATCAACGCCGACGGGCTGGTCCACGTGTCGGCCACGGACGTCGAGAGCGGGCGTCAGCACAAGATCGAGATCCGCCCGTCCTCGGGACTCCTGCCGTCCGAGGTCAAGGAGATCATGCGCTCCCTGGGCGAGGGGGAGGGGAAGCCGGGCGCCGATGGCTAAGAGGGATTATTACGAAGTCCTCGGGGTCCCCCGAAAGGGCTCGGCGGAGGACGTCAAAAAGGCCTATCGCCAGATGGCCCTGAAGCACCACCCCGACCGCAATCCGGGGAGCAAGGATGCGGAAGAGAAGTTCAAAGAAGCCGCCGAGGCCTACAGCGTTCTCGCCGACCCGGAGAAGAGGTCCGTCTATGACCGCTTCGGGCACGAAGGTCTCCGCGGCGAGGGCTTCCAGGGGTTCTCCGGCTTCGACGCCTCGGTGTTCGAGGACTTCGAGGACATCCTGGGGAATTTTTTCGGGTTCAGCTTCGGGAGCTTTTTCGGCGGGCGGGACAGGCGTCGCGGCGCCGGGCGTCAAAGCGGCGGGGACCTCGCTCTCGAGATCGAGATCAGCCTGGAGGAGGCGGCCGCCGGCGTCGAGAAGGACATCAAGCTGACCCGGGCCGAAACCTGCCCGGCCTGCCGGGGGTCCAAACGCAAGCCCGGCACGCAGGCCTCCTCTTGCCCGAGCTGCGGAGGTCACGGACAGGTCCGGTACCAGCAGGGCTTTTTCACAGTGGCCCGAACATGTCCGCGGTGCCAAGGCCGGGGAGAGATCGTCGAATCCCCGTGCGATACCTGCCAGGGGAAAGGTCACATAAGGGAAAAAAGATCGCTCAAGGTCCGCATCCCGGCCGGGGTCTCGGACGGTCTTCGGCTGCGGCTTGTCGGTGAAGGGGAAGCGGGCGACGAGGGAATGCCGGCCGGGGATCTCTATGTGACCATGCGCGTCCGCCGGCATTCCTTTTTCGAGCGGGACGGAAACAACCTGGCGTGCGAGATCACCATCTCCTTCACCCAAGCGGCTCTCGGGGCCAGGGTCGAGATCCCGACCCTCGAGGGCAGCGAGATCCTTAAGATCCCCGCGGGCGTCCAGGGGGGCGAGGTCATTCGGGTGAAAGGGAAAGGGATCCAGGACGTGGGCGGCCGCCGCAAGGGGGAGCTGTTCGTCAAGGTCCTGGTCAAGACCCCCGAAGGACTATCCAAGGAACAGAAGGCGCTGTTGGTCAAGCTGGCCGAATTGAGGGGCGAGGACATCGAATCCGTCGACAAGACCGTCATCCACCGGATGAAGAACATCTTTCAGTAGGCCCGTAAGAAGCGTGACATCGAACCAGTTTTTCGTTCTCCGTCTCGAAGGGGGAACTTCCCGCATCGTCATCCAGGGGGACGAGCATCGCCACTTGGCCGGGGCGGCCCGCGTCCGCGCCGGCGACGAGGTCCGGCTCTTTGATGCCGAGGGGAATCGCTGCCTGGCCGAGGTCGTGGCCGTAGGCCGTGACCGGACCGAGCTGAGGGTCCTGCGAAGAGAGGCGGCCGAAGGACTTCAGGTCGAACTCGTGCTGGTCCAGGCGCTCCTGCCGGCCAAGAAGATGGAGTTCCTCCTCCAGAAGAGCGCCGAACTGGGGTGCGCCGGATTCGTCCCCGTGACCACCGAAAGGTCCCTCAAGAATTCGCCGGAGCGCTCGGGGCGCAAGCTCGAGCGCTGGGCCAGGATCGCGCGGGAAGCCACCAAGCAGAGCAAGGGCGGGAGATCGACAGCCGTCCGGGCACCCGTGACCCTCAAAGCCCTGCTTCGGGAAGCGCGGGAGGGCCGGAAGCTGTTCTTGAGCGAGCGCGGCGGGCGGCCCCTCAAGGACGTTCTTTCGGCCCAAGGGCCGGGGGAAGACCCTGAGCCCCTGTCCGTTTCCCTGGTCGTGGGACCGGAAGGAGGCTGGACGTTGAACGAGGAGAACCTCCTCAGGGAGGCCGGCTTCGAGGCGGTCGGCCTGGGACACCGGATCCTCAAGGCCGAAACGGCGGCGTTGGCCGCCTCGGCCATGATCCTGCATTACTGGAACGAGTGACATGTTCCTCCAAGGCCAGAAAGTCGGGAAGTACGAGATCCTCCGCTCGCTCGGCAGCGGCGGGTTCGGTTCCGTCTACCTGGCGAAGGACACCTGGCTCGACATCAAGGTGGCCATCAAGGTCCCGCACAAGCAATCCTCCGAGCTGTACAAGCTGCTCAAGGAGCCCCGCCTTCAAGCCGTCCTCAACCATCCGAACATCGTCCGCATGCTGGCCGCAGAAAAGGAAAAGAACGTCTTTTTCATGGTCATGGAGTATATCAAAGGACCGACCCTGGAGAAGATCCTGGAGAAGGAAAGGATCCTGGGGTTGGAGCAGGCCCTGGACATGGTCAAGCAGATCGCCTACGGAATCGATCACGCCCACAAGAACAAAATCATCCACCGCGACCTGAGGCCCTCCAACATCATCGTTTCGGAGGAAGGCACGGCCAAGATCACGGATTTCGGGACCTCGGCCTGGCTCAACTCGGTCCCCTACGCTTCGACGAGGATCGGCTCCCCGCCCTACATGGCGCCCGAGCAATTCTTGGGAAAGGCGGGTTATGCCTCGGACCTCTATTCCTTGGGCTGCATCTTCTACGAGATGATCATCGGCCGGCCCCCCATCTTCGACCCCGACCCGTTCAAGATCCTGGAGCGGGCCCAGCAGGGCAAGGTCACGCCCCCCCGGATCCGGAACAGCCGCATCCCGAAGGAGGTCGACGGCATCATCATGAGGGCTCTGGCCTCGAAGATCGAAGACAGGTACCAGACCGCCTCGGAGATCATCCGGGACCTGTCCCTCTACAAGGGCAAGACCCCCAAGACCTCGGAGATCGACGACATCATGCTGCGGATCAAGGCCCGCGAGCAGAAGACGGCGGCCCTTTGCTGGAATTGCCGGCGACCCCTGCCCATGAAGTCCCGAAGCTGCCCTCACTGCGGAGAGACTTCTTGAGAGGCCGCCGGTGAGTCGCGTTGACTTGGCCCTCGACGATGATATAGGATGGAAACTCTTCAACGCGCCGGACGGAGGGCGGAATTCCATAGGGAACAGCCTGCCACGACTCAAACCAAGGAGCCGCCTATGAGCCCCTTTCTCGAGAACGGCATCGTATGGATGAACGGACGCCTCGTCCCCTGGCGGGATGCCACCATCCACATCGCCTCCCATGTCGTCCACTACGGGAGCTCGATCTTCGAAGGGATGAGGGCTTACGAGACGGCCGAGGGACCGGCTCTGTTCCGTCTCCGGGACCACACCCGCAGGCTCTACAACTCCTGTAAGATCTACAGGATAGAGGTCCCCTACACCCAGGACGAATTCAACCTGGCGATCATCGAAACGGTCAAGGCCAACCGGCTGAGATCCTGTTACGTCCGCCCCATCGTGTACCGGGGGTACCACTCCCTCGGGGTCAACCCCTTCGCCAACCCCGTCGATTGCGCCGTCCTGGTGTGGGAATGGGGGAAGTACCTCGGTCCCGAGGCCATGGAGAACGGCGTGGACGTCTGCGTCTCTTCCTGGTGGCGGATGGCTCCCAACACCTTCCCGGCCCTGGCCAAGTCCGGCGCCAACTACATGAACTCCCAGCTCATCAAGATGGAAGCCGTCCTCGACGGATACGACGAGGGCATCGCCCTCAACATCCGCGGCCACATCAGCGAGGGGAGCGGGGAGAACCTGTTCCTGGTCAAGGACGGGACCGTGGTCACGCCCCCTCTTTCGTCCTCGGTCCTGCCGGGCATCACCCGGGACTCGGTGATGACGCTTTTCCGGGAGATGGGCATCCCCTGCGTCGAGGACACCGTTCCGAGGGAACTGCTCTATATCGCCGACGAGGTCTTTTTCACGGGCTCGGCGGCCGAGGTCACGCCCATCCGTTCCATAGACAAGATCCCCGTCGGGGACGGCAAGCGGGGGCCCGTGACCGAAAAGGTCCAGAAGGCCTTTTTCGACATCATCGAGGGAAGGCGAGAGGACGCTCATCATTGGCTCACTCTCGCCGCATAAGTTCATGAGGAGGCTTCTATGGTCATTGATGAATTTTTAAAGATCGCCATTGAACGGGACGCTTCGGACCTTCATTTCAAGGCCGGCAACCATCCCATGCTGCGGATCCACGGGACCCTCACGCCCTTGACGGGATTCCCCCGGCTGACGGCTGTGGATTGCGAGGAGCTCTCCAACCAGATGATGACGGAGTTCCAGCGCACCCGGCTGAAAGAGGACCTCGACATCGACCTGGCCTACAGCCTGCCCGGTTTCGGCCGGTTCCGGGGCAGCATCTACCACCAAAGAGGCTCGCTGGCCATCGCCCTGCGGATCATCCCCCTCGACGTCAAGACCATCCGCCAGCTTCTCCTCCCCGAGGTCCTCGAGAAGATCGCCTTCTACCAGCGGGGGCTCATCCTGGTCACCGGGACGACGGGAAGCGGCAAGACGACGACGCTGGCCGCCATGATCGACTACATCAACACCTTCCGCCGGGAGAACATCATCACCATCGAGGACCCCATCGAGTACCTCCACAAGGACAAGAAGAGCACCATCAGCCAGCGGGAGGTCGGGATGGACGTCTCGAGCTTCGGCCGCGGCCTCCGCGGCTGCCTCCGCGAGGACCCCGACATCATCCTCGTGGGCGAGATGCGCGACTTGGACACGGTCGAGACGGCCCTTCTGGCGGCCGAGACCGGCCACCTCGTTCTCAGCACCCTGCACACGCTCGACGCCCCTGAGAGCATCAACCGCATCATCTCCGTCTTCCCGCCCCACCACCAGCGCCAGGTCCGCCTCCAAATGGCGAGCATCCTCAAGGCCATTCTGTCGATGCGCCTCATCCCCCGCATGGACGGCCAGGGCCGCGTGCCGGCCGTGGAGGCCATGATCGCGACACCGTACATCCAGGACTGCGTCGCGGACAAGGACAAGACGGGGCTCATCAGGGACGCCATCTCCGCGGGCGTCTCCCAGTACGGGATGCAGACCTTCGACCAGTCCATCTACCAGCTCTACCGCGACGGCTACATCTCCTTCGAGCAGGGCATGAAGTACTCCTCCAACCCCGACAACTTCAAGCTGCGCATCATGGGCATCCAATCCACCCTGGACATGGCCGTCGAGGAGATGGAAAAGGGCATGACCAAGCTGGACCGGACAGAGGGAGGGGGCTGAAGCAGGCCGTCGATGAAGTCCCAGCGGGTCCGCGAGACCTTCCTGCAGTATTTCGCCGATCGGGGGCACAAGACCGTCCCGAGCTCCCCGCTCCTGCCCAAGGACGACCCGACCATCCTGTTCGCCAACGCCGGGATGAACCAGTTCAAGAACGTCTTCCTGGGTCTGGAGAAGAGGAGCTACAAGCGGGCCGCCTCCGTCCAGAAGTGCCTCCGGGTCAGCGGCAAGCACAACGACCTGGAGACCGTGGGCCGGACGGCCAAGCATCACACGTTCTTCGAGATGCTGGGCAATTTCTCCTTCGGCGACTACTTCAAGTGCGAGGCCATCGCCTACGCCTGGGAGCTGGTCACCCGCGTCTTCGGACTGCCCGAGGACAGGCTCTACGCCACGGTCTACCTCGAGGACGACGAGGCCCACAGGATCTGGGCCGAGGAGGCCGGCGTCCGAAAGGACCGGATCTTCCGCTATGGCAAGAAGGACAATTTCTGGGCCATGGGGGACACGGGCCCGTGCGGACCGTGCTCCGAGCTCCACTTTGACCTGGGCGAGGACATCGAGGCCGGCGACCCCTTCGGGCTGATCGAAAAAGGCAGCGACCGCTTCCTCGAGCTCTGGAACCTGGTGTTCATGGAGTTCGACCAGGACGGCCGGGGCGGCCTCCGCCCGCTGCCCTCGCCGTCGATCGACACCGGGATGGGCCTCGAACGGATGGCCGCCGTCCTGCAGGGCCAGCGCAGCAATTTCGACACGGACCTGTTCAGGCCCCTCATCGAGGCGGTCAGCGAGCAGGCCCGCCGGGAGTACCCGTCCGGCGACGAAGGGGACGTCTCCGTCCGGGTCATCGCCGACCACGTCCGGGCCGTCACCTTCCTCATCGGTGACGGTGTCACGCCGGCCAACGAGGGACGGGGCTATGTCCTGCGACGACTCATCCGGAGGGCCCACCGCCGGGGCAACCTCCTGGGCATCGACAGGCCGTTCCTGTTCGAGCTCACGGGCCGGGTCGCCGACATCATGAAGGACGCCTACCCGGAGATCGTCGCGTCCATCCCTTACATCTCGCGGGTCTGCCTGTCCGAGGAGGAGCGGTTCTCCTTCACCATGGCCTCGGGCCTGCGGTTCTTCGACCAGGTCGTCCGGGAAACCCGCGAGGCGGGGGACAGGACCCTGCCCGGCGACAAGGTCTTCCGGCTCTACGATACGTTCGGCTTCCCTCTCGACCTGTCCCAGGAGCTGGCCCGCGAGAAGGACATGGACATTGACGAAACGGGCTTCTCCCGCGAGCTCGAAGAGCAGCGCCGCAAGGCGCGCCTGTCCTGGAAGGGCGACGAGCGGCAGAAAGGAAAGCCGGGCATCGCAGAGCTCGGGGGCCTGGCCGTCCGCTCGCGCGTCCACGAGACCGGAGAGCTTTCCGATGTCCGGGTGACCGCCGTCCTGAGATCGGGCCGGACCGTGGAAGCCGTCCGGGAAGGCGAGGAGGGGGAGGCCGTCCTCGAGGAGACGCCGTTCTACGCGGAAGCCGGCGGTCAAGTGGGGGACACCGGGGTCCTCAAAGGGCCCCGGTTCTCGGCGCTCGTCGGGAACACCCGTTTCCTGTCCCCCGATGTCATCTCCCACAGCATCAAGGTCCTGAGCGGGGAGGTCAAGGCCGGCGACAAGGTCGACGCCGCCGTCGACCTGGTGCGAAGACGGGCCATCTCCGGAAACCACACGGCCACCCATCTTCTCCACGCCGCTTTGAGGCAAGTGCTGGGCGACCACGTCAAGCAGGCGGGCTCGCTCGTGTCGCCTTCCCGCCTGCGGTTCGATTTCACTCACTTCGCGCCCCTAACCGCCGAGGAGGTCCGGAAGATCGAGGGCCTCGTCAACGAGCAGATCAGGGGCGATACACCGCTCGAGACCCGGGAGACGACCCTCGAAGAGGGCCTGCGGACGGGGGCCACGGCCATTTTCGAGGAGAAATACGGGGAATCCGTGAGGGTCGTCGGGATCGGGGACTTCAGCCGCGAGCTCTGCGGCGGCGTTCACGTCCAGGCGACCGGTGAGATAGGCTTCTTTAAGGTCCTTTCCGAATCGGGGATCGCCTCCGGCATGCGGCGCATCGAGGCCGTCACCGGGGAGGGCGCCCTGCGGCATGTCCAGGAGACCGAGGACCTGCTGGCGGACGTGGAGAAGGGCCTGGGGTCGACGCGCAAGGAGGCCCTGGGCAAGATCGACAAGCTCAAGGATTCGGTGGACAAGCTGGAGCGGGAGAACCGGGCCCTGCGAAAGAAGCTGCTGGCGGGGACGGCCGAGGCGGAAAGCGGTGCGGGCGGGCCGGCGGCCGTCGAGAGAACGGTCAAGGGCGTCCGGTTGCTCGTCCGCAAGGTGGATGGCCTGCCCGTCAACGAGCTGAGGGACCTGGCCGACTCCATGAAACAGAAGCTGGGCAGCGGGATCGTCGTCCTCGGGGGAGCCCTGGAAGGGAAGGCCTTCGTCGTCGTCTCCGTGACCAAGGACCTGACGGGCCGGGTCCAGGCCGGCGCCCTCATCAAGGAGATCGCTCCGCTCATCGGCGGCGGGGGAGGGGGCCGGCCGGATTTCGCCCAGTCGGGAGGGCCCCGCGTCGAAGAGCTGGACAAGGTCCTGTCGCTCGTCCCCGGCCTCCTCGAGCGCCTCTCCTCCTGACCCCCCGAATTCACCCCAAGCGGGGATTGCCAATCGTCCCGTTTTTTGACATCATACGCCCCAGGTACCTTTATGGGCATCGGAAAGAGCGCGTCCGCGGTCGTCCTCCTTTTTCTCGTGGCCGTCCCTCTGCGCGCCTCCACGGCGGCCGACCGCAAAGCCCTTTACGACCCGCTCGTCCGCAAGCTGGCCGAAAAACACAAGATCGACCCGGAGCTCGTCCACGTCATCATCCGGGCCGAATCGAACTACGACAATTTCGCCGTTTCGATCAAAGGGGCCATGGGGCTCATGCAGCTGATGGCGCCGACGGCCAATCAGTACGGCGTGAAAAACGTCTTCGACGCGGCCCAGAACATCGAGGGGGGCATCAAATACCTCAAGGACCTCATCAGGCTCTACGAGGGGGAAACCCGGCTTGTCCTGGCCGCTTACAATGCCGGGCAGGAAGCGGTCCGCAAGTACAGGGGGATCCCGCCCTATCCGGAGACGAAGAACTATATCAGCGTCATCATGAAGGACTACGGAAAAACGACCGTGCGGACGGCGCCGCGGCTCTATCGACTCGTGGACGAATCCGGGCGCGTGGTCCTGACGACGGACCCGGACCTCCTGAAACGCAAAAAGTAGGCCCCCGCACTTCAGCGGACCGGCTGAAGGAAGCCCTTGACCGGCAGGTTCCGGGGGATGATCTCGAAGGTCGCCGGCAGCCGCCCCAGCTGCTCCCCGTCGAGCTCGAGGAGCACCTCCTCGTCGCCTTCGGGCCAAGCCTCGACCTTCTCACCGCGGATGAGGCTGACCTTCGGGTGGGAGATGTGGCTCCCGTTCATGAGCTTCCATCCGTGCATGCAGAATTCGATGAACTTGAATCCCCGCACGAGGACGGCGTCGAACAATCCGTCGTCGAGCCTGGCGTCAGGGGCGACTTTCATGCCCTTGCCGAAGATCTTGCCGTTGGCGACGGCCCCGATGAGGTACTCTCCTATCGGGACCTCGCGGCCGTCCACGCGGATCCGGACCCGCTTGTTCCGGTAACGGATCATGGTCTCGACCAGACACCGGACGTAGGAGGAGGTTTTCCTCTCCAGGCGCCGCTCGTTGACCTTGCGAACGACCTCGCCCCCGAGCCCGAAATCGGCCACGTTCAGGAAGTACCTCTCCTCGTCGGCGCCCCGATGGTCCTTGAACCGGACTTTGCCCACGTCCATCCTGACGGAAGGCGCCTCGGAGATGATCTTCAGGGCGCTTCTCAAACCGGCCGGGATGCCCAGGCTCCTGGTCAGATCGCAGCCCGTTCCCGACGGGACGACGCCCAGGGTCGCTTCGGGATTGATGATCCGCCGGTCCTCGAAGAAGCCGTTGGCGATCTCGTTCATCGTCCCGTCGCCGCCGACGCCGATGACGAGGTCGCTGCCGTCCTTGATGGCCTGGCGGGTCAGGGCCGTCGCGTGACAGGGGTTCTCGGTGAATTCGAACTTGAACTCCTGGACGAAGCTCTTCAGGCCTTCTCGGATCTCGGCCCAGCGCTTGCGGGTCCGCCCCTTGTTCGACTCGGGGTTGACGATGACCTGGGTCTTAAATTGCATCGCCGGTCCCCGGCGGAGGGATTGCGGGAGGGACCCGGGTGGCCTTTCGCCCGAAGAGCGAAACACCGATGACCCCGCCCAGAACGCCGAGGGCGGCGAATATGGCGGCGGACAGGAAGAGGCTCAGGAAGAACAGGCCCGGGGAGGTGCCGGCTCCGCGGTCCAACAGGCCATCCCAGCCGGACGGCATGTCGTCGGCGAACTGGGTTGTCCACTCCATGAGCCGGCGGGCGAATTCCAAGTTGAGGGAACGAAAGGGTATCTCCATGATCGCCCGGACCAAAGTGGCCACGATCCCCGTCAGGGCCCCGACGATGGCCCCGTCGCCGGCGGTCAGGGCGCCGTCCGTCCGGGCGGCCAGCATGCGCGCGGCCAGGACGGCCCCGCCGATGATCCACAGGCAGCAGAGACAGTTGACGAGAGGGATCCCGGAGAGAACCCCGCCCGCGGCCCCGGCGACGAGGGCCGGCGTGAGGTATTCGGGTTTTTGTTGGTCCATCGCGCCTCCTCGGACGGGCCCTATTCTACGCCTTTTGTCAAGGGCTTTTCAACAGCTGATTTCACCGCCTGACCCGCTCCGGGGGACAGGCGGGCCCGGACGCGGGCTTTCCTCGAGACGACCAGTTCGGCGACCCCGGTGATGAAGTAGAACGGCAGGATCGTCCCCCAGAGGAAGCCGGTTGCGAAGCGCACGCCGACCGGGCTCGCCCAAAGCCCGAGGATGCCGGCCAGACCGTCCACGCCGATGGGCACGGAGAACCACAGGAAGGTCCGGGCCCGCGGGAGCACGAGCTTCGAGATCCCCCGCACGAACGGATAGGCAAGGAGGCCGCCGAGGAAGCCGGCGTACACTCCCAGGCACCGGCCGCAGACGGCCAGGGGATGGCCGCGGAAGGAGAAGCATCTCTCAGGTATCTGGTGGCAGGTCGGCGAAAAGAGAGCATACAGGAAGCCGGCGCTCCGGCTCGAGCCGCGGCTTTCGAGGCCGGGCGCCAGGAAGATCGCCGCGAGCCAGAGCAGAGCGGCCAACAGGGAAACGAAGAGGATGGTCCGGACCGTACCGGCGGGATTTCCGGGGCGGGGAGGTTTTTCGACGGGGGTCATGGGCTTTTCCGGCCGGCCGCATTGTAGCCTATTTCGGCCCTCCTGTCACCCGCGTGGGATTTATGAATTGACAGGCCCCCGCTCCTCGGATAGATTATCCTTAACAAGCTTCGCGAATCCCGAATGACAGGAGGAAGCGATGACCTCAGTCCGGAAGATCATCCCCGTACTTCTCAGCTTCGTGCTTCTGGCCCCGTCGTTGGCCATGGGCCAGTCCGAAGAGGCCAATAGGATCCTCGCCGTCGCGGAAGGGGGCGTCCTGACGCTCATCGTTTACGGCGAGGACAAGACCGAGATCGCCAAAGGCTCGGCCCTGGCCCTGGCCGAGGATGTCGTGGCCACGGCCTATCCCGTGATCGCCAAGGCCTTTGATATCGAGGCTTTCAACATCAAAGGGAAGAAGATAAAGGTCGAGGGTGTGCTCGGAGTGGACAAGGTCCGAGGCATCGCCCTCCTCAAGATCAAGGGCAAGCTCCAGCCGTTGGCCATCGGTAATCCCGACGCCCTGGCGGAGGGAGACCGCCTCTTCGCCCTGGGATCCAACGAATCCGGCCAGATCGTCGTCTCGGAAGGGACCTTCCGGAGGATGGTGGCCATCGGGCCTCAGGACAAGGTCATGGACGTGTCCCTGACCATCCCCGAGATGTTCCGCGGCGGGCCCATCTTCGATGTCGGGGGCCAGCTCGTGGGGATGAGCCTGGTGTTCGAGCGCGGCGTCAGGATCGGGGTCCCCTTGGGGGTCCTCCTCGGAGTCCCCCGGACCGGAAAGGCCGAGGACCTCAAGTCGCGGCCGAAAGAGGATTACTTCCAGACCTTCGAGGGGGCCTCTTTCGCGGGGCTGGTCGCGGCCGCTTTGAACGAGGATATGGCGGCCAGGATCAGTCTGGAAAAGGCCGTCAGCCTGAACCCGTCCTTCATCGTGGGCCATTCCTTCCTGGGCGACGTCTATTCCAAACAGCGGGACTACACTTCCGCGGTGGGCTCCTACAGGAAGGTCACGGAGCTCGACGGCTCGCGGGCCGACGCCTTTTACAAGCTCGGCGCCGTTCTGTCGAGAACGATGAATCACCAGGAAGCCGTGCAGGCCTTCGAAAAGGCGGTCTCTCTCGGGATCGACAACAAGGAGATTCACTTCGAGCTCGGAACCGCCTACGAAGAGATCCAGGATTGGGAGCGGGCGGCTGCGGCCTACGAGAAGTATCTGAGCCTCAACCCGCAGATCGCTTGGAACGCATACCTGCGTCTGGGGATCACCCGGAGCAGGCTCGGGCAGCACGAGGCGGCCATCGCCGCTTTCCTCGAGGCCCGGAAAGCCCAGCCTCAGGATATCAAGGTCAATTTCAGCCTGGCCGAGGCCTACGAGAAGGCCGGCCGGTTCGAGGACGCGGAAGCGGTCTTCGACAACCTGGCGGCCATAAACCCCGCCGAAGCGAAAACCTATTACTCCCAGGCCATCCGGATGTATGACGCGGCCGGCAAGTACGACAAGGCCGTCGGCCCGGCCAGGAAGATCGTCGACCTCGAGCCCGGCAACGAGATGAACCTTTACAACCTCGGCCTCATGTATTTCAAGCTGCAAAATTACGAGGAGGCCATCAAGGCCTTCCAGCAATGTCTGGCCGTCAGGCCCGACTATGCCTACGCGTGGTTCCAGATCGGCTCCTCCCACATCCAGAAAAAGTCGTACAAGGAGGCCGCCGAGGCCTACAGGAAGTTCGTCGAGCTGTCCCCCGACGAGCCCGGCGGATGGCTCAGCCTCGGCGTTTCCTACATGCAGCTCAAGAACTTTGAAGCCGCGCTGGAGCCGATGAGAAAGGCCGTCGAGCTCAATCCGAGCAACGGCGCCGCCGTCTACAACCTGGCCATCGTCTACATCAACCTCAAGGACAATTTCAGCGCCAAGGAGATGTATAACAAGCTCACGGCCCTGGACCCCGGCCTGGCGGAGAAGCTGAGGAAGCACCTTCGCTGACGCCGGGCGAGTCGCCCCCGGAACCAGGGGCGAACGGGAAATTGACAGGACCGCCCCGAGGGCCTAAAATAGCCCTCGGGTCTCGGGTCGTTCCAGTCCGGCCCGCGGAGGGTTCTCTCAGCTCCCCCGGTCCCCCCTTCCAGATCGAAGGAGGGACGAGACTTCGAAATAACCGGAAAGGGCAGGTGGCGGAATCGGCAGACGCGCTAGGCTTAGGACCTAGTTCCTGACGAAGGAGTGCGGGTTCGAGTCCCGCTCTGCCCATTCTTGTCGAAGGCGGGCCTTCCGTCGGGGGGGGCGCGTCCCGATACGATGATCGGCCTTGAAAGAGAAACGTCATGAACGAAAAAGATCAGTCGAACCGGCTCCGCGACATCAGCCCCAGCCGCAAGGAGATCGGGATCGAGATCCCCGCCGACGAATTCGAGAAGGAGTACGAGAAGGTCCTCGGCGACTACACGCAGCGGGTCAAGATCCCCGGTTTCCGGAAGGGCCGGGCTCCCCGGGACATGGTCAAGAACCTCTTCGACCATGACATCCGCCACGACGTCTATGATGCCCTCATTCCCCGCTTCCTCGAGGAGGAGCTCAAGCTCCTGGGACTGAACCCCGTCAACGTCCCGTCCGTCCGCGATCTCGAGCATCAAGACGGCGCCGCCCTCCGCTGCACGGCCGCGTTCGAGGTCCTGCCGGGGTTCGAGCTCCCCGATTACCGGACCGTTCAGGTGCCCCGAAAAACGGCCGCCGTCGACGACTCCGATGTGGACAAGACGCTGGAGGAGATCCGGGCCCGGGCGGCCGAATTCGTCCCGGTCGTGGGCCGAGGGGTCGGGGACGGGGATTATGTCACGGTCGAGATGCAGGGCCGGGAGCTCAAGACGAGGCGCCTGCTCCCGGTCGAGAAGGCCGTCGTCCTGGCCGGTCACGCCGAGAACGAACCGGCCTTGAACGAGCGGCTGACGGGCATGACCCCGGGCGAAAGCCGGTCCTTCCGGGTTTCCTACGCCAAGGACCATGCCAACCGGCGGGTGGCCGGGAAAGACATCGAATACGGCCTCAAGGTCGCGGACATCAAGGAGAAAAAGCTCCCCGGGCTCGACGACGAGTTGGCCAAGACTGTCGGGGAGCCCTCCGGTCTCGAGGCCCTCAAGGACAGGGTCAGAAAGGAGCTGCTGGCCTCCCGCGAGCGGGCCGTCCGGAACGAGACGGCCTCGGACGTTCTCGCCGAGATCGGCCGCCGGGTGTCCCTCGAGCTTCCGGAATCCCTCGTCGAGCGGGAATCCCTGTCGGTCCTGAGGCGGATGCTGAGCGCCGCCCGGGGCCGGCGGGTGACGCCGGAGGCCCTGGAAGGGCTGAAAGCCGAGGCCCGCCGTCAGGCCGTGGATCACATCACCAACCATCTGATCATCGAGAAGATCGCCGCCGAGGAGGGTCTCGGGGTCGGCGAGGACGAGATCCAGGCCGAGATCCGGAGCCTGGCCGAGGCCAACGGCATGGCCCCGGCCGCCCTGGAACAGATGCTCGGGAACGAGGGCCGGAGGGAGGAGCTCGTCGAGTCCATCCTGTTCCGGAAGACTGTTGACTTTCTGGTGAAAACGGCTATAATTAGTTGACCAAGGTTCCCATGCTCCAGACCCTCTTGAGCACGTCAGATCACCGATAAAACAGCGGCTCAAAATCTCTGACCCTGAGCCGCGCGCCTAAAGACGAGCAGAGGCCCCCTCGGGCCCGGAGCGTTAACCATGCAGGATCCCAACGAACATTCCGAAGTCCTCAGGAACATCCCGCTCATCCCCCTGAGGGACCTCGTCGTCTTCCCGGCGACCCTCGTTCCCTTCATCGTCGGGCGGTCCTCTTCCGTCCAGGCCCTGGAAAAGGCGGCGGAAAAGGACAAGATGATCTTCCTGTCCGCCCAGATGGACGCCTCCATCGACAACCCGTCCCCCAAGGACATCTATTCGGTCGGGGTCACGGCCAAGATCATCCGGACGATCAAGAGCGACGAACGCAACATGAAGGTCATCGTCGAGGGCAAGAGCCGGGCCCGGATCGTGGAATACCTCAGCACGTCCCCCTTCTATCAGATCCTGGCCAAGGTCATCCGGGAGGTCGACGACCGGGCCCCCGATTCCCGGGAGCTCCTCAAGCGGGTCCTGGCCCTGTTCGAGGACTATCTGAAGCTCAACCAGAACGCCAACCTCGACTCGATCATCCCGGCCCTGCGCGAGAACACCCCCGAGCGGATCACCGATATCATCGCCTCCCACGTCTTCATGCCCCTCGAGGAGAAGCAGAACCTGCTCGAGACCGTCAACTCCTTCGAGAGGCTGAGACGACTCAACTACGTCTTGGAGAACGAGATCCTCAAGATCCATTCGGCCTATCAGAAAGACCCTCAGAGGGCCGGCAAGCGAAGGGCCCCCCTGAAGGATCAGACCGGGCAGAAGGTGTTCCCTCCCCGGGCGCCAAATTTCCGGAAGGAGGACCAGCCCAACGAGATCGAGGAGCTCCGCCAGAAGGTCGCCAAGGCCAAGATGCCCGGCGACGCCGAGGAAAAGGCCTACAAGGAGATCGAGCGCCTGGAAGCCATGCCGCCGATGTCGGCCGAGGCGACCGTCAGCCGGAATTACCTGGACTGGCTCCTGTCGCTGCCCTGGAACAAGAAATCCCGGGAAAAGCGGGAGCTCAAGGAGGCCGAAACCATCCTCGATCAGGACCATTTCGGGCTGGAAAAGGTCAAGGAACGCATCCTCGAGTATCTGTCCATCCGGCAGCTCGTCAAGAACCCTAAAGGCGTCATCCTGGGCTTCATCGGGCCTCCGGGCGTCGGCAAGAGCTCCCTCGGCAAGTCCATCGCCCGGGCCACGGGCCGGAAATTCGTCCGGCTCTCACTCGGCGGCGTCCGGGACGAGGCCGAGATCCGAGGCCACCGCCGGACCTACATCGGGGCCTACCCGGGCCGCATCATCCAGATGATCAAGCGCGGCGGGACGCGCAACCCCGTGTTCCTCCTGGACGAAGTCGACAAGATGAGCATGGACTTCCGCGGCGACCCGGCCTCGGCCCTGATGGAGGTCCTCGACCCGGAGCAGAACGGCACCTTCCTCGACCACTACATCGACACCGACTTCGATCTCTCCCAGATCATGTTCATCGTCACGGCCAACATGGTCGAGCCCATCCCCAAGCCGCTCATCGACCGCATGGAGATCATCCGCATCCCGGGCTACACCGAGGACGAGAAGCTGGAGATCGCCAAGCGCTTCCTGATCCCCAAGCAGATGACCGCCCACGGCCTGACCGGCGAGAACATCCAGTTCTCAGACCGGGCCCTGCTCAAGCTCATCCGGGGGTACACCCGGGAGGCCGGCGTCCGGAACCTGGAGCGGGAGATCACGACGGTCTGCCGCAAGATCGTCAAGAAGGTCGTCGAGAAGGGCAAGGACACCCATGAGCGGATCAGCCCCAAGAACCTCGAAGCCCATCTGGGGATCCCCAAGTTCCGCCGGTCGGAGTTCGACAAGCGCGACGAGGTCGGGGTCAGCACGGGCATGGCCTGGACAGAGTTCGGCGGCGAGCTGCTGAGGTTCGAGGCCAACAAGATCCACGGCAAGGGCAATTTCACCCTGACAGGCCAACTCGGCGAGATCATGCAGGAGTCCGCCCAAGCGGCCTTCAGCTTCGTCCGGGGCAAGATCTTCGAGCTCGGCATCGCCCCGGACCTGCACCGCAACTTCGATATCCACATCCACGTCCCCGAGGGCTCGACGCCCAAGGAGGGACCGTCGGCGGGCATCACCATCGCCACGGCCATCATCTCGCTCCTGACGGACATCCCGGTGAGCAAGAAGGTGGCCTTGAGCGGGGAGATCACCCTCAAGGGCAAGGTCCTGCCGGTCGGCGGGATCAAGGAGAAGCTCCTGGCGGCCTACCGGGAAGGCATCCGAGAGGCCATCTTGCCCCTCGACAACCGGCCCGACCTGAAGGACCTGCCGAAGCTCATCAAGCAGAACATGACCATCCACCTCGTCGAGGCCATGGACGACGTCCTGAGGATCGCCCTGACCAGGGAACTTCCCAAGAAGTCGGCCGACAGCCGCGACAAGAAACCGGGCGAGCCCGAAAAAGTCGTCCAGGTGGTAGGGGAGGGGGATGGGCCCAAGGAGCCCCCTCTGACCAACTGACTGAAGACCGAAATCGTCTTTGAAGACATCCGAACCATAAGGTGACTCAACCATGGCGGCGAAAAAAAACGACAGCGAGGTCATTATGAAAGAATTGAATCTGCTCGACCTAGAAGAAAAAGATATCCCGGCCCTGCAGAAGGTCGCGACCGAACTGGGACTGGGCGCGGACGAAACGGAAGGGGCCAGCAAGCACCACCTGACTTTCAAGATCCTCGAGGCCCAGGCCAAAAAGCAGGGCCTGTTGTTCTCGGAAGGCGTCCTCGAGTGCCTCGAGGACGGGTTCGGTTTCCTGCGGGCCCCGGAGTTCAGCTACCTGCCGAGCCAGGACGACATCTACGTCTCGCCCTCCCAGATCCGCAAGTTCCAGCTGCGCACGGGGGACACCATTTCGGGTGTCGTCCGGGCCCCCAAGAACGGCGAGAAGTACTTCGCTCTGATCAAGATCGAGGCCGTCAACTTCATGCACCCGGACGTCATCATCGAAGAGCGGCGCAACGTCCACTTCGAGAGTCTGACCCCGCTTTACCCCTTCGAGATGATCAAGCTCCAGGACGGCAACCCCAAGAACATGAACGCCCGGGTCATGGAGCTCCTGACGCCCATCGGCAAGGGCCAGCGCGGCCTGATCGTCTCGCCGCCCCGGGCCGGCAAGACGACCATCCTCAAGACGATCGCCAAATCCATCGAGAAGAACCACCCCGAGATCTTCCTCATCGTCCTGCTCATCGCCGAGCGGCCCGAGGAGGTCACGGACTTCAAGCGCTCGGTCAACGGCGAGGTCGTGGCCTCGACCTTCGACGAACCGCCGACGCGCAACGCCCAGGTCGCCAACGTCGTCCTGGAGAAGGCCAAGCGGCTGGTCGAGATCAAGCGGGACGTCGTCATCCTGCTCGATTCCATCACCCGGCTGGCCCGGGCCCACAACGCCATCGTCCCGCCCTCGGGCAAGGTCCTATCGGGCGGCATCGACGCCAACGCCCTGCAGAAGCCCAAGAAGTTCTTCGGCTCGGCCCGCAAGATCGAGGAGGGCGGCTCGCTGACCATCCTGGCCACGGCCCTGGTCGACACCGGTAGCCGCATGGATGAGGTCATCTTCGAGGAGTTCAAGGGCACCGGCAACATGGAGATCAATCTCGACCGGCGCCTGGTCGACAAGCGGACCTTCCCGGCCATCGACATCAGCCGCTCGGGGACCCGCAAGGAAGAGCTGCTCATCGAGGAGCAGGAGCTCAACCGGATCTGGATCCTGCGCAAGGTCCTCAGCCAGATGAACGAGGTCGAGGCCGTGGAATTGCTCATCGACAAGCTCAGCAAGACCAAGACCAACCAGGACTTCATGAACGCCATGAGCAAGGGGATCTGAGCGGGGCCGGAAAAGACGATCGGCGTGAACCTGAAGTTGACGTTCGCGGCCGAGACGCCGCCGCCGTCTCAAGTTCATGAGGAGGCCGTCCTGATGGCGGCCGAGGAGAGCGGGGTTCGGACCTTTCGGCCGCGCGCATGCACGTCCTGTTGACCCTCGACCGCCACCCCGGCAAGCTCGATTACCTCCTTCTCTTGGCCCGGGTCCAGAGTGCGCTGGGCGAGAAGGCCGACGCGAGACGGACCTGAAAAAGGGTCCTGAGCCTCGACCCCAAAAATCGCGAAGCCAAGCGGTTGCTCGAGACGCTGGAGGAGAAGTGAACATGAACGAAAACGCGCGGCCCGAGCGCGATGGAGATTGCGCGGACGACGCCCGGCAGGTCAAGGTGGTCACCTGGACCGGGATGGTGATCAACCTCGGCTTATCCGGTTTCAAGGTCGCCGCCGGGATCGTCGGCAACAGCCAGGCCATCGTGGCCGACGGCGTGCACAGCCTTTCCGACCTGGTCACCGACGCCGCCGTGCTCATCGGCGTCAAGTACTGGTGCGCGCCCCCCGACGAAACCCATCCCCACGGCCACCGCCGGATCGAGACCCTGGTCACCATGCTGATCGGGGCGCTGCTCGCCGCGGTCGCCGCCGGAATCGGTTACAATGCCGTCACCACCCTGATGGAACCTCACTCGGGCCCGCCCCGGCTCATCGCCCTGATCGCGGCCCTGGCCTCCATCTTCTCCAAGGAAGCGCTCTACCAGTGGACCGTCCTGGTCGGCCGCCGGGCCCGGTCCTCGGCCGTGATCGCCAACGCCTGGCACCACCGCTCCGACGCCCTTTCGTCCATCCCCGCCGCCCTCGCGGTGGCCGGTGCCCGGTTCCTGCCCGACTGGTACTTCCTCGACCACGTCGGCGCCATAGTGGTCTCCGTCTTCATCCTCCAGGCGGCCTGGAAAATCTCCTGGCCCGCCCTTAAGGAACTCACCGACTGGGGCGCCGACCCCGAGGACTGCCGCCGGATCGAACAAATCGCCCTCGCCACCCCAGGCGTGATCGAAGTCCATAAACTCCGCACCCGCCAATCCGGCCCCGGCCTCATCGTCGATCTCCACGTCCTCGTCCACGACGACCTCACCGTAGCCCAAGGACACGACATCACCACGGAAGTCAAACGCCGCCTCATGGACGAAGGCCCCAATGTGATCGACGTCATCACCCACCTCGAACCCCACGAGCCGCCGGACCAGAAAACGTGATTGGAGGTCGGTAGACCCGAGATTCTTGCCGGGCCGGAGCGAGGCTAGGAATTCTTCAGGGCTTCCAGGGCTGGGCCGCGATGATCAGGAAGGTCTATGTGGTGGTTCCGTTCGTCTGCCGCTTTGCGGCTGGACGGATGAGAACGGTTTGAACACGAAGCCTATAATGGTTCAATTCCGGTGTAACTGTAACCACAATATAATCAATCAGATGCGGAATATTAGAATTCTTATCTATAAGAAAACAATGAAGATACGCGAATTCATTATTAATTATTAAATTCCCTTGATCGTCGTCGGCATGCCGACAAATAAAGGCAAAGAGCAGGGGAGTGGCGTTGGGATCTTGCCTTTGATCCAGAAAAAAGCATGTTGCTCTGCCTAACGGGCTAACCGTTCCGGCCTCATCCTGTGTGGCGCGAAAGGTTCGCACACCGGCATCTGCGGCGGGGCACGTCGACCTAAGCTTAGATCAGCTCATTTATCTGCCGACAAGCTCGCGCGGTATTTCAACTCAGGCCAGGGCCGGTTGTGTGTTGTAGATTGCGGAATGAATCCCCGGAACTTTGTAAATCGGCGCAGGGGCCGGAAAATGAGATGTTCCCAGGGAAGGTCCCGATCAGGTCGATTTGTTGGAATCGCGATATATCGATAATGCCGAATTTCGCCTGACCCGCCGTTAGGGGCGTCTCCGGAAAGGGAGTTATCCACAACTGCATCATATTTGGGCGTCGAGGATATCCACAAGCTGTGGATAAATCCATCAAATTGAAAGCAAACAAGATAGCGCGGCCTGACTAAATGAGTCGCATAAGAGTTATTATGTCAACTAATATATCGGGCCCAGATAGGGAGCCTGTTCTCGATCTTCAGGCAGGAACGTCGTTCTAGAACGGGTCTTTTCTAGTCCTGTTCGGATTGGGCGGGCTTTTCCTTCTGTTTCTTGATCCGGTCGATGATGTCCTGCAGGATCTCGATGATCTCCTGTTTGGAGATCGTTTGCTTCTTGAATTCCAGCCTCATCCTGAACCTGTCGGTGTCGTCCGGAACAAAATTATAGACGAAATATTTGAGCTTCTTCGTTTTTCCTTTGAGATGCTTGGCCAGGTCCCGGGTGTCCTCGCGAGTCAGCCGCCTTTCGGCGATCTCCCGGGTCAGATTGAGCATGTCGTCCTCGGTCTTCTGCTTGGCGATCTCGATGATCGTCGTTCGGCTGAAAACCCCCGAGGATTTCATGATGCTCCTGATGTGCTGCGGGATCCTGGCGGGGTCCCGTGGGCATTGATATAGGCAATGTCGCCGGGCGCAAGACCTGCATCGCGAAGCGCGCGTTGCATCGCCAGCCCAGGCCCCGTACCCGTAGGGTCAGGAGCC
>JAWOHF010000116.1:0-3036 GCA_046496285.1 Candidatus Aminicenantota bacterium | reverse complement strand
CGGCCTGGGCGATCCGGGCGTTCATGTCCATGGTCGTTCGGGGGGTATGATAATGCAGAAGAGGAAAAGATTCAAAAAGAAGGGACAGGACGATGCGGGGAGAAATGCGCCGTTAGGCGCCGGGGCCGGCGAGAGCCGATCAGCCCTCGAAATGAAGGACCCGGTGGGTCAATTGGCTGCGGCTCTTGACGCCGGCCTTCTGAAAAACGTTGTAGAGGTGGTTCTTGACGGTGTTCCCGGAGATGAACAGCGCTTTTTCGATGTCCCTGTTGCTGCTGCCGTTCATCACCTGCTCGATGATGTCCCGCTCCCGTTTCGAGATGCCGTACTTCTCGCAGAAGCGGTCTAGCTTGGCCGCGTCGAACTCGGCCGTCGCCGGCGCGGGGCTCGCCTTCTCGAAAAAGACCTTCAGCCACAACAGCGGGCAGAGGTTGATCCCGAACAGGACGACCGGGTCGTAGAACTTCTGGAGGCCCGAGTGAAGGAGATAGAAATCCAGGCTGGAGAACGCGAAGGCCCCGTAGGCGGCCAGGAAGATCCAGGCGAAGGGCCGCAGGGAATTGCTGTCCTGCCCTCTCCCGCCGGGCCCCGCGAGGCCCGTGACGAGGACCGCCAGAATGACCAGGATCACGGACGCCATCCAGGCGGCGTGGACCCGGTAGAACGTCTGCGTTTGAGGGTCCTGGTAAAACCGGAGGAGGCCCCAAGCCGAGGCCGCTCCGAACGCGGCCGCCCACAGGGCGAAGAGCCTCTTGGCCGCTCCCGACATCTCCCGACCCTTGAGATGCCTGACCAGCCGGAACACATTGACGGTCATGCCGAACTCGGCGCAGAACACCAGGAACAGGAGCAGCGCGAACACGGCGGGGTATTCCAGGACCTTGTGCATGTCGTTGCGGAAGACGTTGGTCAAGACGTACGAATAGCTCAAATAGACGATGACCAGGCCGTTGAAGCTCAGGACGTAGGCGAGGAGCGTCTTCAGGAAGGGCCTGCGGTAGCGCCTGTACGAGGCGAGGGTGTAGAGGGAAACCGCCGTCCCGGCCACCAGGTTGAGGACCAAGGTCAGGATGATCAGGTGGCTCATGACGGGGAGCTTTCCGGCGCCATTATATCAAATCCCGGGTCAAACCCCGACGTCCCGCTGGTAGGAATTTCCCATCTCCGGGTTTGAGAGTTTCTTCCCATTTACGGCGTTTCCCCGCCGCCTTACATTGTGGGTGGAAGAGGCCATGGAGGCCGGGAACACGATCGGGAGGTCGAACATGAACATCAACGGGTCCAAAGCAGCCGGTCTCGTACTGCTCGCGCTCGCGGCGGGGGGGGCCGCGTTTCGAGGCGGGGACGAGGCTCTCGAAAGGCTCGTGCGGCGAGCGAAGGAGCGGGCCGTCCCCCTGACGACCGTCGATCCGCGGGCGGGAGGGGAAGGCCTGGAGGCCCTGAGGGACCTGGTCGGGGACGCGACCATCGTCTGCCTGGGCGAAAGCCAGCATCTGATGCGCGAACAGTACCAGCTCAAGCACCGGATCGTCCAATACCTCGTCGAAGAGATGGGTTTCACCCACATCGCCATCGAGGACAGCCTCTACGGGACCATCGCCGTCGACGATCACATCAAGGGGGCGGACACCTCCCCGGAAGACGCTCTCCGGAACACCGGGGGATGGTACCTGTGGGACACGGAGGAGATGCTGGCGCTCGTCCGCTGGCTGAGGTCCCACAACGACCGGGTGAAAGATGAAGGCAAGGTGTCGTACGTGGGGCTCGACATCCAGGACCCCTGGCCCGGGGTCAAGCTTCTCATGGGCTATTTCGGGCGGGTCGATCCCGACTATGCGGCCTCGCTGGAGGCCCGCCGGGAGGTTCTCGAGATCTTCGACAAGCCCATCTGGCTGCAGATCAAGGCCGGCTATCCCGGACTGGAGCCGTCCCGAAAGCGGGCCCTCGAAGAAACCCTGAAGGAAGCCGCGGACAGGCTCGAAGCCCGCCGCGCAAAGTACGTCGAGGCGGCCGGCGAGAAAGCGCACGGGGACGCCGTGCTCGTCGCCGGGCACCTCCTCCTGTCCCACGCGCTCTATCTGGAGCTCGAGCACTTGGAAGCCGGGGAGATCGATCTCAGGGAGAAGACCATGTTCGCCGATATCGCGCGGATCAGGGAGACCTCCGGGCCGCGGACAAAGATCGTCGTCTGGGTCCACAACGCGCACGCGGCCAAGAGCCCGGTGAGGTTCCTCGGCACCGGCATCCCCGAATCGATCGATCTCGAGCTGCTCGGGACGATGCTCGCGCGCAAGTACGGGAACGAAGTGAGGTCCATCGGCATGGTCTCCCTGGGGATGAAGAACCCGAGGGCCGAGGCCGGGGGGAAACCCGACGTCCTGGACCATGTCTTGGCCGGGACGGGCCTGGATCTTTTCTTCCTGGACCTAGCCAAGATGAGAGACCGGGGCGGGGAGAAAGACCTGTTGGCCTCCCCCTGGAAGCTGACCACCGACATGGGGGGATCCCTGTCCCTGGCGCCGGCGGAAGCCTACGACGGGCTGTTCTTCATCAGGAACGTAACGGGAGTCAGGCGTTCGCCGGAGGGGGCCCGGCGGTTCAGCGCGCTGTTTTGAAATACCTCTCTCTATATGGGAGGGAAACTGTCGAACAGCGGCGTTGATCAAGGAATGGCGGGGCCGACGAGACTCGAACTCGCGACCTCCGGCGTGACAGGCCGGCGTTCTAACCAACTGAACTACGACCCCGCGATGGGCTCGCCTATTATAGAGAAAGCGGCCCGGAGATTCAAGTTCCGGCCTACATCTTCTCGAGGGCGGCGATGCGCTCCTCGATGGGGGGGTGGGTGCTGAACAGCTTGTTGAACGAGCCCTTGACGTTCTTGAGGGGGTTGACGATGTAGAGGTGGGCGGTGGCCTTGTTGGCCGCCTCGAGGAACTCCCGGTCGTCCGAGATCTTGCGCAGGGCCGAGGCCAGGCCGGGGGGATAGCGGGTCAGCATGGCGGCGCTCGCGTCGGCCAGGAACTCGCGCTTGCG
>JAWOHF010000040.1:0-11016 GCA_046496285.1 Candidatus Aminicenantota bacterium | reverse complement strand
CATCCCGGTGATGATCATCGACGAGGCCGCCGTCGATCCGGCCCGCGCCGTCAAGGAATGAACGGGCCATGTGCGGCGTCATAGGGATCTGGGGCAACGGGCCCGTCATCCGCGACCTCTATCAGGGGCTGCTGGCCATCCAGCACCGGGGCCAGGACTCGGCCGGGGTCATCACCTTCGACGGCCGCTTTCACGCCAAGAAGGGCAACGGCCTGGTCCATGACATTTTCACGCCCGAGGCCGTCCACCACCTGCGCGGCCCGATCGGCATCGGCCACACCCGCTACCCGACGGTCGGAGGAGGGGGCGGGGAGGACGCCCAGCCCTTCCAGCTCAATTCGCCGTTCGGGCTGATCATGGCCCACAACGGGAACGTGGCCAATTACCGGGAGCTCAAAAAGGAGCTCTTCCGCAAATACCACCGTCTCCTGAACTCCGACAACGACGTCGAGATCATCCTCAACATCTTCGCCGAGTCCCTGGCCCACGAGAAGGCCAGGACCCTCGAGCCGGAACACGTCTATCGGGCCGTCCGGAGCGTGTTCAGCAAGGTCCGGGGGAGCTACTCGGTGGTCGCCTACATCGCCGGGGAGGGATTGGTGGCCTTCCGGGACCCGTACGGGATCAAGCCCCTGGCCTACGGCCTGCGCCGCGACGGGATCGTCCCGTCGTACGCCTTCGCCTCCGAGACCGTCAGCCTCAACATCATGAACTTCTCCGAGATCCGCGACGTCGAGGCGGGCGAGGTCCTGTTCCTCGACCGGGGCCGGACCCTCCACAAGAAGAAGCTGGGCCGGGCCTGCGCCGCGCCCTGCCTTTTCGAGTGGGTCTATTTCGCCCGGCCCGACTCGTTCATCGACCGGGCCAACGTCTACAAGTGCCGGGTCAACCTGGGCCGGGCCCTGGCCCTCGAGATCCGCAAGCGCAAGCTCGACATCGACGTCGTCGTCCCCGTCCCCGACTCGGCCCGCGACGCGGCCATCGAGATCGCCCGCAAGCTCGACCTCAAGTACAGCGAGGCCCTGGTCAAGAACCGCTACATCGGCCGGACCTTCATCATGCCGGCCGCCAACCAGCGGCGCGACTCCGTCCGCCAGAAGCTCAATCCCATCGCCTCCGAGATCAAGGGCAAGAAGGTCCTCCTGGTCGACGACAGCATCGTCCGCGGCAACACCTCCAAGGCCATCATCGAGATGGTCCGCGAGTGCGGGGCCAAGAAGGTCTACTTCGCCTCGTACTCGCCGCCCCTGCGCCACCCCTGCGTCTACGGCATCGACATGCAGACCAAGACGGAGTTCGTGGCCATGGACGCCGACGAGGCCGCCGTGGCCCGCAAGCTGGGGGCCGACGAGGTCATCTACCAGACCCTGGACGCCCTGAAAAAGGCGGTCCGGACCGAGAACCCCAAGATCCGGAATTTCTGCGCCGCCTGTTTCGACGGCATCTACCCCACGGGGGATATCACCCCCGACCTGCTGTACGACATCGAGGCCGAACGCAAGCTCGTCCAGGACAGCCAGCTCGAACTCAACATCTAAAAGCCGGCGCCTTCCAGGAACCCCAAGGACCTGCCGATCGCCCCCAGCCCCAAGGAGAACCGGAGCTGGACCTCGGGCTGGGAGCGGTAGTAGTAGACGCCGACATCGACCACGAAATCGATACACTGGTAGTGATAGGTCACCCGCCCGCCCGTGTAAAGAAGCTTGCTCTCCTGGAGATTGAAATCGACGTTGGCCTGCACGTCCAGTGACAGGCGCGGGAGGCGCGCCCCGCCGAACAGGCCGATCTGGTTGCGGTTGTAGTACGTGACGAGATCAGGGTCGACGCCGGGAATCCAGGCGTTCCGGCTCTTGAACCAGCTCAGGCTGAGGAATTCGCCTTCGAGCTTCGAGCCGGCCGTCGCGCTGACCCGCAGGCTCGACAGATTCTTGTAATAGGGGTTGTAGCCGGCCGAGGCGTCGAGGCTGAACTTGGATTCGGGATAGAAGCGCAGGGTCCCGGCGATCTCCGAGAAACGGGGCGGCTGCCCGTCGACGGGGAAATCCCGGAGGGGGCCGTCCTCCGGCGAAAAATAAAAGGTCTGCCCCAACCCCAAAGAGAGGATCTCGACCGGCCGCTCTCCGGACTTGAAGAGGAAGCGGCTGTTGACCCCGTAGCTCAGCTGATGGAAACGGAAGAAGCCGTAGGCGGTCACGATCCTGTCGGCCTGGCTGACGGGACTGTCGAAAGCGTAATGGAAGTAGGGCTCGATAATGTTCTTGAGCCCCGGCCGGCCGTCCCGGCCGTGGAAAACCCTGTAGAAGACGGGGCCGGTCAGCTCGACCCTGAGGGCGAAGCCGGGCGAGAAGAAGCCGTCGTTGGAGATCAGGCCCGACTCCGGGTCGACGCGCTGGCCGTAATAGATGAACCTGCCCGTCAGGACCGTGTCGGCCGTCAGCCACGGGGCGGGGGAGAAGGGCAGGCTGACGGCCGGAATGACGGACAGGGTATCCGACCGGCGCTCCGTCCCGGCCTCGTATTCGGACTTCCGGCCGTAGCTCCACGCATGGAAGGACGAGCTCAGGGAGAAGAACAGCGGCCCGGCGAGCGGGACCTTGAAGACGTTGAACTGGATCTGGGGAAGCGAGGTTTTGACGGTGGCGTCGTCGAGCTCCGAGAAATACGTCTCGAAGCGCGAGGCCCGAGCGCTCAGGTTGAAGCGAGCCCACGAGCGGGACAAGTGGACCTGAGAGCTGCGGTTGAAAGTCACGGCCCGCCGAAAATCGTTGTCGAACTCCCTCAGGAAATCGTAGGAGCTTTGGAGGTCGGCGTTGGCGGCCAGCTTGAAGCCCCCGGGCAGGGCTTGGAGATGGTCGAGCCGGACAATGGACGACCCGCCGGGCTTGTTGCCCGCGGCATCCCTTTTGTACATGAAATGATAGAGGTCGACCTTGCCGCCCGTGCCGCCCGAGAAGAGGTAGCGGAACTCGAGGCCCGCTCCGAGGCCCCGGTCGGAGAAGTAGTCGAAGCCGACAGTGGCGTCCAGGTTGGGGGCCATGGCCCAGAAAAAGCTCTGCGAGAGCGAAAACCCCTTGGTGCCCGAAAGCCCGACGCGGGGCATGAGGAAGCCCGTGGCCCGCTCCTCGAGAGGATAGCGGAGGTAGGGCAGGTAGAGGACGGGGACGCTCTTGATCCGCAGGACGGCGTCCCACATGGTCACGTGGTCGTCCTTCTTGAGGTCGGCCCGGGACAGGGAGAAGCTCCAGCGCGGGTTGGGCTGGGTGCAGGCCGTCAGGCGCCCGGTTTTCAGGCTGTAGAGGCCGGGCCCGCGCTTCTCGATGGATTCGGCCTCGAAAAGAAACGAAGGCTGGATCATTCCCGAGGCCTGTTCAATCGTCCCCAGCCCTGTCTCCAGGTTGAAACGGGCCCGTTCGGCCCGGATGACCTGGCCTTCGGTGTGGGCGACGACATTGCCCTCGGCCAGGACGTCCTTGGTCTCGAGGCGGAGCTCGACGCGGTCGGCGAACAGGCGGAACCGGCGGTAGTGGATCTCGACGTCCCCGGAGGCGAAAACCAGGGCCTCGGTCCTCTCCTGGGTCCGGGCGACGATCCGGACCTCATCTTCCGCCGGCCCGGTCTCCTGAGCGGCGGGGCGGGCACCGAGCGCCGGGGAGAGAACGAGGACGATAACGGCCAGACCCGGCCAGGCCGCAAGGCGGGCCCGGGGCTTTCTGATGGGAAGAGGCGCCACGCCGGAAATTTAGCACACCGCCCCCCGGGGAAGCAAACGCGGCCGTCCGCCGCTCACTCGCCGGGAGGCTCGTCCTTCAAATGGCGCCGAAGGGCGCGGACCAGGCTCAAGAGACCGGAGAATATCCCCAGGACCGTGAAAGCGAGCAGCAGAACGGGGTGTGTCCCCAACCACTTGTCGAGGAAATAGCCGATGAACAGGCCGACGGCGATGGAAGAGGGCAGGATAAGGCCGAGAGAGCTCAGCTCGGCGAGCTTGCTCAGGTTGGGGCGGCGGGGCGGGCTGGTCATCGTTCCCGCCCTATTCTTGAAAAAGGCCGGGGGGATGTCAAGGGAAGAGAGATAAATGTTATACTACCGCCCGTGAACGTCCCCGAGCCCTTCGACGAGCAGGTCCTCCGGAGGGTACCTTGGGAGATCCTGGCCGTTTCGGCCGTCCTGGCCGTCGTCGTCGGCCTGATCTTCGGCCCCCTGACGGGCCTGTTGTTCTTCGCCGGCGGGGGACTTTCGGCCCTGGGATTCGCCTGGCTCAAGAGATCTCTGTCGCGCCTCCTCCTCCAGGGGAAGACAGGGGCCCTGCGGTCCGGGATCGCCCTCTACGTCCTCCGGCTGGCGTTGATTTGCGGGGTCTTTTTTCTTATAATTCTCCTCTTCCCGGGGAGGGTCTTGGCCTTCGTCGCCGGCTTTTCGGTGCTCGTCCCGGTGGCCTTGGCCGAAAGCGTCCGGGCCCTGCTCCTGATGAAGACATGGAAGAACTAGAACACAGCCTGTGGATCGTGGACGCCTTCAACCGCGTCTTCGGCCCCCCCCTGGCCGCGGCCTTGGGCCTTCTGGGCGTCGAGGTCCGCGACCCCCTGCATCTCGTCCCCGACTACATCGTGGTGGCCCTGGTCGTCGCCGCCCTGCTCGTCGTCCTCCTCGGATTGGCCTCCCGGAAGCTGGCCCTGGTCCCCTCCGGCCGGCAGAGCGTCCTCGAGATCGTCGTCCAGGCCTTCGACGGCCTGCTCACGGACACCGTCGGGCCGGAAGGACGGAAGTACCTGCCGGTCGTGGGCACGGTCGGGCTGTTCGTCTTCGGCTGCAACCTCATCGGCCTGGTCCCCGGCTTCATGTCGCCGACGAGCAAGCTCAACGCGACCCTCGGCTGCGCCCTGGTCGTCTTCCTCTACTACCATTGGCAGGGCGTCCGGTCCCAGGGGCTGAAGTACTTCAAGCACTTCATGGGCCCCATTCCGGCCCTGGCCCCGCTGATGATCCCCATCGAGATCATCAGCCATTTCTCGCGGCCCGTCTCGCTCTCCATGCGGCTCTTCGGGAACATCTTCGCCGAGGAGCTCCTGATCGTCATCATGGCCTCGATCATCCCCTTCCTCCTGCCTCTGCCGTTCATGGCCGTGGCCATCTTCACCTCGCTCATCCAGGCCTTCGTCTTCGTCCTGCTGTCCTGCATCTACATCGCCGGGGCCGTGGCCCACGAACAAGACCATTAAACGGAAAGGAGTCCCGTCATGTCCAAGAAACTGAGATCCCTGAGCTTCCTGTTCTTCCTCGTCGCCCTGCTCGCCCTGCCCCTGCTGGCCCAGGAAGGCGCCGAGGCCGCCGCCGAGCCGAGCGAGGCCCGGACCTCCCTCTTCAAGCTGTCGCTCATCGCCGGGGCGGCCGTCATCACCCTGTCCGTCGCCGCCGGCGCGTACTGTCAGGCCAAGGCCATCAGCAGCGGGTGCGAGGGCATCTCCCGGAACCCGGCGGGCGCTCCTCACATCCGGTTCCTGCTGATCTTCGGACTGGTGCTCATCGAGACCCTGGTCATCTACGCCCTGCTCATCACCATCATCATCCTGATGGTCCAGTGGGGCAAGTACGCGTAAGGAGCCGATGGCGACCCCCGTGTTCCAGATCCTGGCCGCGTCTTTCAGGCGGTTCAACCGGGACAAGTGTTGGACCTCGGCCGTCGTCATCTCCTACTTTTCCCTGCTCTGCAGCGTCCCCCTGATCGCTCTTTTTTTCGCCGTGACGGCCCGCTTCCTGGGCGACTCCGAGATGGCCCTGCGCAGCCTCAACCTGTTCACCGACGAATTCTTCGCCAAGCTGGACCCGGCCTTCTTCAAGAGCCTGGAGGCCATCTCGACGAGCGTCACCAAGCTCGGCCTCTTCGGCCTGCTGGGTTCGCTCGTCGCCGCCAGCCTCCTGTTCTCCAACCTGATCTCGACCGTCAACCACATTTTCCGGACGAAGTACCACAAATCCTTCTTCTACAACCGGCTCATGGAATACGCGCTGATGTTCATCATCGGCCTGATCATGCTGTTCTCTCTGGCCATCACGGCCGTGTGGACGGCCCTGGACCGGGCCGTCCGGGCCAGCGCTCTCGTCCGGACGACCATCAACCCCGACGTGGCCGCCCTGATCAACAACTTCTTCCTTCAGTATCTCATCCCCTACGCGCTGGCTATCCTGGTCTTTTTCGTCATCTACAAGTTCATTCCCGAGACCAAGGTCCACACCCAGTCGGCCGCGGTATCTGCGGCGATCGCGGCCCTGCTCTATGAGATCTTCAAGCGGATCTTCGCCATCTACGTCGTCCATTTCTCGGCCATCGGCATCGTCTTGAGCCGGCTTCTCCAGGGGACGCTGACCTCGATCATCTTCTTCCTGCTATGGATCTCCGCCTCGCTGGTCATCATGCTCTGGGGGGCGGAACTGGCGGCCGTGCTCAACGAGCGAAGAGAAGCCGCCGCGCCGCAGGCGCCTCCCCCGGCCGTCACGGCTCTCTAAGGCCTGCTTCACGAGCCTCCGCTCCCTGCCGACGGTTCCTCTCGCGGCGCAGATGGCAGCGCGGCTTTTAACCTGATCTATTCACGAGTCGAGGCGGCTGCAGATGCAAGGCGCGAAGGGTGAAGCTGTACTCCTAGTACTGCGAACCCTTCGCAACACAGCAGATGCGGCCGGATCGGCTCGCCCGGAGGGTAAGAATGCCGGTCTTTCCGGAAGCAGCTTCCGGGGATCCTATGAAAAGTCGGTAAGTTGGAGAGCTTACGGATATCGCATGAGTTAGGTGACACATCGGCATTCTTATGAATAGATCAGGCTAAAGGCCGGAGAGGTAATCCTCCACGGAGAGGGCGGCGTGGACGCCGGTGCCGACGGCCGTGGCGATCTGCTTGGGGCAGGCGTCGGAGACGTCCCCGGCGGCGAAAACGCCCGGGGCCGAGGTCGTCATGCCCGGGCCGACCTCGATCTGGCCCCATTCGTTGAGCTCGAGAAGGCCCTTGACGAAGCCCGTCTGGGGCTCGGTGCCGATCGAGACGAAAAGGCCCGAGACCGCGAGCTCGGAAGACGTGCCGTCCTTCAGATTGCGGAGCTGGAGCGACTCGAGCCGCTCCCGGCCGCGGATGGCCTCGACACAGGTGTTCCAATGGACGCGGATCTTGTCGTTGGCCAGGGCTCGGTCCCGATAGATCTTCTCGCCCCGGAACTTGTCCCGGCGGTGGATGAGGGTGACGCTGCGGGCGAACTTCGTCAGGAACACGGACTCCTTGAGGGCGTTGTCCCCGCCGCCGACGACGGCGATGTCGCGGCCGGCGAAGAAAGCCCCGTCGCATGTGGCGCAGGTGGAGACCCCCCGTCCGGTCAGCTCGGCCTCGTTGTCAAGCCCCAAGCGGCGGTAGGCCGACCCGGTGGCCAGGATGACGGCCCGCGTTTCATATCTCTCATTGTGTCCCTCGAGGGCCCAGCCGCCCTCGGTCCTCTCGATGGCCCGGATCTCGTCGGTCTCGATCCGGGCGCCGAACTTCTCGGCCTGCTTCCGGAAGCTCTGCATGAGGTCGAACGGGGCCACGCCGTCCGGGAAGCCGGGGTAGTTCTCGACCCAGTCGGTCAGCAGGATCTGCCCGCCCGGGACGGCCTTTTCGAGGACCAGGGTCGCCCTTCCCGCCCGGCCGGTGTAGACGGCCGCGGCCAGGCCGGCCGGTCCGGCCCCGACGATGACGACGTCCCAGCGGACGCTCATGGGCTCAGACGTATTTCGTGACCAGGTCGACGAGCTTGTTCTTCGGCAGGACCCCGACGGCCTTCTCCTGGAGCTCGCCCCCCTTGAACAGGATGAGCGTGGGGATGGCCATGATGCCGTAGGTCTGGGCGGTCGCGGCGTTCTCGTCGACGTTGAGCTTGACGACCTTGAGCTTGCCCTTGTGGGCTTCGGCGACTTCCTCGAGCACGGGGGCGACCATCAGGCAGGGGCCGCACCAGGGCGCCCAGAAATCCACCAGGACCGGGATTTCGGACTTGAGGACCTCGGCGTCGAACGTGGCGTCGGTGCCGGTGAGGATGGCGTCGGACATCTTTATCTCCTGTGGTTATGGTTCTCCGCGGGCAAATCGCGTTCCATGATAGCGGCGCCGGCCGGGCTTGTCAAACGCCGGGCGCGGCTGCCGCGGCGGCGGCGGAACGCTCGGCCCGAGGCCCTCAGGAATAGGCGTCCTTTCGATGCTTGATCCGGTACAGATAGACGCGTTTCGAAGGGTCGTCGATCCGATAGAGCACGCGATGGTCCCCAACCCTGATGCGATACCCCTCTTCTCCCGTCAACTTCAGACAGCCAACGGGACGGGGCTCCCGGGACGGGCCGCGGATCTTCTTGATGATGCGGGCAAAGTCCGAAGCTTCGAGCTTGCCGAGGTCCCTCTGTGCCGGAGGGAGGACGAAGATGTCATACACGGCGATTCTTGAGATAGCCGTCGAGGGAAACAGCTTGGCTCTCGAGGGCCCGCAGGGTCTTCATATCCAACAGATCTTCCTTGAGTTCCTCGCGATCGAGCTGTTCCAGGATCGCCTTCTCGACGAAGAAGCCGTATTTCACGCCTCTCTCGCGGCAGAAGCGCTTGGCCCGCTCGGCGACGGCGGGGTCGATCTTGACGGCCAGGACGGTCTTTTCCTCTTTCATGATAGTTCCATGATAGCGCTGAGAATGAACTCTGTCAATAATTAGTTATATACAATGAACTATTGTTAACCTGATCTATTCATAAGAATGCCGATGTGTCACCTAACTCATGCGATATCCGTAAGATCTTCCACTTGCCGACTGTTCATTGGGGCTCGGAAATGGCCAAGACTTGTCCGGACTGCCGGCAAGGCCCGCCTGGGATCGAAGATCGGCTCTCTCGCGGACGATGAGGCCGCCATCCTGCGGCGGCTCATCACCGAGATGTTCGGCGAATGAGACCCCGCGTCACTTCAGATCGCCGGGGGCGGAGCCGTCAGAGCACTTGATGCCTGCCCCGGACGAATCCATGGGCGAGCCCGCCGGCCTGACCCGGAAAGCTCCGTTGACGGCCCACACGCCGGACCGCCCTTCGATCCTGACGTTAGCGGACAGGCTCTTGGTGCCGGCCGTCGCCCAGCTGTGGTTCCGGGTGATCTTCTGCGTCTGCCGGGCCCCCAGGACGTCGATCCTGTGGGTCTCGATCCGCTTGTCTTCCACGTAGAAAAAGACGTTGATGCCTTCAAGCCTTTCGCCGCTGTTGTTCCTAACCCAGACATGGATGTCCCGTTTCCCGCCGATGGGGGCCATTTTGCCGTCGCTTATGCAGACCGTCAAGAGGTCATCGGAGGACCTGTCGACGGGGGTCATGATCTTCCTCGACCGGCAGACGTCGCCTTCGCCGGAGGAATCGGACGGCTGCGTCGCCAGCCGGACCCGATAGGCGGCGTTGACGACGATGTTCTCCTGGTAGCCCTCCCTGTAGACCATCGCGGTGATCGATTTCCTGCCGACCGTCGACCAGCTGTGGTTCCGGGTCTTTACGTACGTGTTGTTCCCGCCCAAGCTGCCGATGTCCTCGTACTCGATGCCCTTGCCTTCCACGGCGAAGGCCAGCCTGAGCCCGTCGACCGGGTCGGCGCCGTTGTTCGTCACCCTGACATGGATGTCCCGCTTCCCGCCGATCGGAGGCGTTTTCCCGTTGCTGACGCAGACCGTCAGGTCGGCGGCGGGCACGAAGATGCCTTTGGGAACGGGCTTCAGGGGCGGGACCTGGATCCCCGGGCCGCCGCCCGGCGCCATCGAAACGTCCTCCGTCCCGCCGCCTCCGGGGAGGCCGGGTACGAGAAGGCTGAACAGCACCACCGCCAAAAGGGTTTTTTTCATGGGTTTCCTCCTCCTGGTCCCTCGTTGATGGGATTCTAAGGCCCGGGGAAGCTGAAGTCAACCCATGAGATCCGGCCGCACGCGGAAGGAGCGCCCGGGCCGGTCACTCGGCCCAGCCGAGCTTCTCTTTGACCAGGTCGAAGTAGCTGCGGCGCGGCGAAGTGACCAGATGGAGCTCAAAGGGAGCCTTGCGGATCTCGATGACGTCGTTGCAGACCAGGGCCCCGCCGCGCTGACCGTCCAGGGTCAGGTAGACCTCCTCGCCTCCCGTCAGCAGCTTAAGACTGACCGAGGAGGCCGAGGGAACGATCATCGGCCGGAAGGTCAGCGTGTGCGGACAGATGGGCGTCAGGACGGCGGCCGGGACCTGCGGGTGGAGGATGGGTCCCCCGGCGGAAAGCGAATAGGCCGTCGAGCCGGTCGGCGTGGAGACGATCAGACCGTCGGCTTTAAGAGTGGCCACGTCCTTGCCGTCGATCCGGATGGCGAACTCGATCATCCGGGCCAAGGCCCCCTTGGTGATGACGACGTCGTTCAGGCAGTAGAAGACGGCCGCGTCGGTCTTGGCCTCGAGCAGCCAGCGCGGGCTGATCAGCTGGCCGCCGTCCTTGAGGATGGCCTCGAGGGTCTCGACGGCCTCGTCGACCGGGATCTCGGTCAGGAAGCCGAGGCGGCCCAGATTGACCCCCATGACCGGGATGCCGCCTTGGGCGGCGAAATGGGCGATGCTGAGCAGTGTCCCGTCTCCGCCCAGGACGACGACCAGGTCGGAGGCCCCGGGGATCTCCGGTCTCAGGAGCCCGTCGGGCCGTCCCAGCTTCCGGGCGGCCACGTCCTCGAGGACGCACTCGACGGCCCGGCCCTCGAGAAAATCGACCAGGTCCTTGAGGATCTTCTCCACGCCGGGCGCGTGGGGCTTGATCACGAATCCGACCTTATGGATGGCTCTCATGGCTCGCCGCCTCCTTGATCCATGACGGAATGAGGTCCCGGTTGAGGTCCGGCTTTCCCTTGGCCCACCGGGCGAAGAACTCGCGGTTCCCTTTCTGGCCGCGGGTCGAGCACGCGAAGAGCCCCTCGAGCCCGAAGCCGAGCTCCCGGGCCCCCTCGACGACCCGGGCCAAGACGTCCTCGTGGAC
>JAWOHF010000341.1:0-11895 GCA_046496285.1 Candidatus Aminicenantota bacterium | reverse complement strand
TTTTCCTTGTCGAAGAGCCGGCGCTCCTTCTGGGAGAAGTCCTTCTCCTTCCTTTCCACGGACTGCAGCCGGCGCTCGAGGTTCTCCTCCTTGTTGAGGAGCCGGCGCTCCAGCTCGTTGATCTTGCGCTGCTTCTCCCGGTTGTGGGCTTCGAGCTCGGCCTGGCGGCTGAGGTCCCGCTCCCGGGCCTCGAGGGCCGCCTCCCGCTTGGCCTTTTCCCCCTCTTCCCTGGCCTGGCTGATGATCTGCCGGGCCTCCTCCTGGGCTTCGAAAATACGGCGGGTCCCTTCCTTCCTCTTGATCAGGAGAAAGACCACGGCCCCCGCGAGTATGACGATAACGGCCAGGCCGACATAAGTGATGATATTCACGTGACTAACCTCCTCTCGAAATGGGCAGAGGAGACCGGTCGAAAGGAAGGAGGGCGTCAGACGCCGGGAACCCGGGGATGGCCCGCCGGGGCAAGGACCCGGGCCGCGCCCGGGCCGGACCGGATATCCGGCCGTCCCGAAAGCCGATGTCCCGGGAAGCCCCCCTCAAGAGGGTGCTTCGTTCCGCTTCGTGTATGTTTTTTCATCTTCGAAGAGATGAACCTCCAAGCTTTCGATCTCCGTCTCCATGTGGCCAAGCGCTTCGTTGAGTTGATCGAGTGTTTTCTGGCCCAGAAACAGCTCGTCCGCGATGTTCAAGGCCGCCAGGACGGCGATCTTGGTCATGTCCGCGGACTGGGATTTCACAGCTACTTCGTGCATCTTCTGATCAACGTACGAAGTCAAGTGGCCGATATATCTTTCATCCTCTTCTCCTTTGACGCGGATCTTGTATCGTTGTCCGTAGATCTCAATCTCGAGAATCCTGTCGGTCATAGCCCGAGCTGATCGATCTGGCCGATGATGGCCTCGATCCTCCCCTTCAGGGCTTCCCGCTCGCCCTCGAATTTCTTCAGTTCATCGTCCAGCCGGGCGACCTTGCGGGCGCTCTCTTCGGATTCCTTCTTGTCGGCCCGCAGCTCCTTGATCTGCTGCTTCAGCTTCTCGTTCTCGGCCGTGAGCTTGTGGACGTGGTCGACGACCTGGCCGATCTTTCCTTCCAGTATTTTAATGCGCTCAAGCTCGGATGTCAATTTTAGCCTCCCTCAATTGGATGTCCAATGCCGATCTCAAGTGACCGAGGATCTCTTCCTCGACACGGTCCACTTCCTCGGCTGTCAGCGTTCTCTTGGCGTGCCTGTACCGGAACCGGAACGACAGGCTGACCTTGTCCGGCGGCACGGTCGGGCCGCTGAAACGGTCAATGAGCTCGTAACCCTCGAGCAGGGGCAGGGTCAGCTTATCGAGGGCTTTCCTGACGTCCTGGTAGGAAACGTCCCGGCCCACGAGGAAAGACAGGTCGCGGTGGACGCCGGGGAATTTCGGGACCGGGGCATACTGGAACGGCCGCGGAGTTTTTTCGAACAGACGGGCCAGGTCGACCTCGGCGGCGAAAACGGGCCGTGTGACGGACGCCGCGTCGGCGACCGCCTCCCTGAGCCGTCCCAGGCGGGCCACGGCCTGGCCCCTGTAAAACAGGGTCAGGGCTTGGCCGGGCTCGAAATAGGGATGGTCGGCCGGTTCGAAGGAGAACGGCTCATACCGGAGGTTGGCCAGGAAGGCCTCGAGAGCGCCTTTGAGGACGTAAAAGTCGGTCCCCTCCCCGCTCGATTGCCAGCCCGACCCGGGCAGGGACCCGGTCGTGAGCAACCCGAGATGAAGCTGTTCCCGGTGCTCTTCCCCTTCCCAGAAGTAAACGTTCCCGACCTCGAAAACATGGACCCCCTCGAGCCCGCGGTTGAGGTTCCAGGCCGCGTTCTCGACGAGACCCGTCAGGAGGGTCGTCCGGAGCACGGAAGCCCTGACGGAGATGGGGTTGCGAATGGCCACGGCCGGACGGCCGCTGGCCATGACCTCTTCCTTCTCGGGGTCCGCGAAGCTCCAGTTGATGACCTCGTCGAAACCCTGTTCGAGGAGCGTCCGGCGGATCTTCTCGAGGCGGTCCTGTTGACGGTCCGTCCCGAGATCGAAGGACTTGACCGGCGTGAATTCCGAGGGGATGCGGTCGTAACCGTAGAAGCGGGCGATCTCCTCGATGAGGTCGGCCTCTCTGTCGATGTCCACGCGGAAGGTCGGGACCTCGACGGTCCAGAGTCCTTGCGAAGAGGCCTGGACCCGGAAGCCCAGGCTCCCGAGGACCCGCCCGACGAAGTCCTCCGGGACACTCACCCCGAGGAGCTCGCCGACGCGGCGCTGACGGAGACGCAGCGACTTGGGCTTGCGAGGCTTGGGATAGACATCGATGATCCCCCGGGCGGCCTTCCCCCCCATCTGGGCCAGAAGGGAGGCCGCCATGAGGGCGGCGTGAGGCGGGAACGACACGTCCGTGCCCCGCTCGAAACGGTAGGAGGCATCGGTCGACAGACCGAGCTTCTTGGCGGTCTGGCGGACCGAAACGGGATCGAAATGGGCGCTTTCGATGAAGACGTCGCGGGTGGATCCGGAGACGCCGGAGTCCCGGCCTCCGATGACCCCGGCCAGGGCCATCGGCTTGGACGCGTCGGCGATGACCAGCATGTCCGGCCCGAGCTCGAGGTCGCGGCCGTCGAAGTCCGTCAGGCGCTCGCCCCTCTGGGCCCGGCGGACGACGATCTCGGCTCCGCCGACCTTGGCCAGATCGAAGGCGTGGATGGGCTGGGCCGTGGCAAAAAGCACGTAGTTGGAGACGTCGACGACGTTGTTGATGGGCTTCAGGCCCATGGCCTCGAGCCTTCTTCTCAGCCAGTCGGGGGAAGGGCCGACCGCGAGGCCCCGGACGACGGCGCCGCAGTACCGGGGGCAGAGAGCCGGGTCCAGGACCTGGACGCCGGCGACATCGGACGCGTTCTCCGGGAGCTCGACGAGCGGCCAGGACTTTTCCTCCAAGGGCAGGCCGAGCATGACCCCTATCTCGCGGGCGATCCCCAGGTGGCCGAGGGTGTCCGGCCGGTTGGCATAGGTCTCCACGTCCAGCACGGCGTCACCGTCCCGCTCTTCGACCGAATCGACGACCAGCCCGATCATGGTCAGCCGGTCGATGAGCTCGCGCAGAGGGAGGTCCACCTTGACATACTCGCGGATCCAATCGAGACTGATCTTCATTTGAGGTGGAACTGCCTGAGGAATCTCAAATCGTTCTCATAGAAGTGGCGCATCTCGGTGATGCCGAAAGCGAACATGGCCGTCCGGTCGATGCCCAGGCCGAAGGCCCACCCGGAATATTTTTCCGGGTCGATGTTGACGTTCTTGAAGACCTGGGGGTTGACCATCCCGGACCCCAGGATCTCCTTCCAGCCGGTCCCGCCGCAGACCCGGCAGGCGGCGTCCCGCCCGCCGCAGACGATGCACTCGATGTCGACCTCGGCCGAGGGCTCCGTGAAGGGGAAGAAGCTCGGGCGGAATCGAACCTTGATCTTCTCGCCGAACAGGGCCCGGATGAAATACTCGAGGGTCCCTTTGAGATGGGCGAATGTGATGCCCTCGTCCACGACCAAGCCCTCGACCTGGTAAAACATCGGCAGATGCGTCGGGTCCGGGGTCTCCCGGCGGAAGACCCGCCCGGGGATGATGATCCGGATGGGCGGTTTGCGCTTCTCCATGACCCGGATCTGGACCGGCGACGTGTGGGTCCGGAGGAGCAGGTCGTCCGTGATGTAGAGCGTGTCCCAGCTGTCCCGGGCCGGGTGGTGGGGCGGGAAGTTGAGGGCCTCGAAGTTGTAGTGGTCGGTTTCGATATCCGGCCCCTGCTCGACGGTGAAGCCCAGGCCTCGGAAGATGGCCTCGATCTCCTGCCCGAAGAGGGTCAGGGGATGGGGGGCGCCGGCGTAGCGCCGCCGCCCGGGCAGGGTCAGATCGTCCGGAGGAAGGGCAGCCGCTCCGGCGGACGCGCCCGAACGTGCGTCGACGCGGCCTTTGGCCCTAAGGGTTCTCTTGGGCAGACGCCGCTCCAGCTCCTCGAGCCGGGACTGAAGGAGGTTCTTCAGCTCGTTGACACGCTTCCCGGCCTCCCGCTTCTCTTCCGCCGAAAGGGCCTTCAGCTCTTCGAACAGACCGGTGACGAGGCCCTTTTTACGGCTGAAGAACAGGTTCCTCAGGTCCTCGAGGGCCTTGGCGTCCGCGGTTCTGAGGGCCCCTTCCTCGAAGTCCTTGCGGAGACCTTCGATGCGGTCCTTGAGAATGGTCATCTCCGCGGTTCTAGGCGGCCGCTTCCTTCGCCATCCGGGTCAGCTCGGCGAACGTCTGAGGGGCCCGGACGGCCAGCTCGGCCAGGATCTTGCGGTCCAGGGCGATGCCGAGCGTCTTCAGCCCCTTGATGAACCGGCTGTAGGTGATCCCGTTGGTCAGGGCCGCCGCCTTGATGCGGACGATCCACAGGGTCCGGAAATCCCTCTTTTTGTTCCTCCGGTCCCGGTAGGCGTAGAGCAGGGACTTCTCGACGGCTTCCTTGGCCGTCCGGTAGTTGCGGCTCTTGGCGCCGAAATATCCCTTGGCCTGATTGAGGACTTTGGTCCTCCGGTCTTTCCTCTTGGTGCCTCTTTTTACGCGTGGCATGAACGTCTCCTTGAAACGATGGGGCGGTCCTTACATGTCGTAGGGAAGCATGGCCTTAATGGCCCGCAGGTTCGCCGGGCTGGCGACGGCCTTCTTGCCCAGCTTCCTCTTGCGCTTGGAGGCCTTCTTGGTCAGGATGTGGCTTTTATTGGCCTTGCTGTGCAGGACCTTTTTCCGGCCCGTGACCTTGAACCTCTTTTTCGCTCCCTTGTGGGTTTTTAGCTTTGGCATCTTTTCCTCCAGATTTCATGGGGACCAAGAGGGCGGAAACGGCCCAATCCTGTTTCCGGGCGCTGCCGTCCTGGGTCGCCAGGTCCTTCAAGTCGGCCCTGACCCTGTCGAGGACCTGCAAGCCGAGCTCCGGTTTCTGCCTTTCGCGTCCGCGGAGCATGACGGTGATCTTGACCTTGTTGCCTTCCCCGAGGAACCGCTTGACGTGCTTCATCTTGAAGTCGTAGTCGTGGACGCTGATCTTCGGCCGGAACTTGATCTCCTTGAGCTGGATCTGCTTCTGGTGCTTCTTGGCCTCGTGGTCCTTCTTGTGCTGCTCGTACAGGAACTTCCCGTAGTCCATGATCCGGCAAACCGGCGGCTGGGCCGTGGGCGCGATCTCGACCAGGTCGAGGCCGCGTTCGCGGGCCATCTGGATGGCCTGCGACGTGGACAGGACCCCGAGCGGCTTCTTGTCCTCGTCGAGGACCCTGATCTCCCGGGCCTGGATCATCTCGTTGGTCCGATGGGGCTTGGCTTTGGCGACGGCAGGATAGTAAGCGTGTCTCTTGAAAATGACTGTCCTCCTCTAGAAATCCACTTTCAAATTTTTATTCTGATGGAATTCCTTCGCTTTTGCAAGGAACGCGGCCAGCTCGACCTCCCCCTTGTCGCCCTGCCCGTGGACGCGGAGGGCGGCCGTGCCGCGCTCGACCTCCTTGTCGCCGACGACCAGGATGAGGGGGACCTTGGCCAGCTCGGCCTGGCGGATCTTCTTGCCGACCTTCTCCCGGCTGATGTCGGCCTCGGACCGCAGGCCGTTGTCGGTCATCGTTTTGACCAGCGAAAGGGCGTAGGCCTCGTGCCGTTCGGCGATGGGCAGGACGGCGACCTGGACGGGCGCCAGCCAGAGCGGGAAGCTGCCCTTGTAGTGCTCGATGAGGATGCCGAAGAACCGCTCCAGGCTGCCGAGCAGGGCCCGGTGGACCATGAAGGGGCGGTGCTCCTTGCCGTCCTCGCCGACATAGGTCATGTCGAAGCGCTCCGACATGTTGAAGTCGAACTGGATGGTCGTGCACTGCCAGAGCCGGCCGATGGCGTCCTTGACCTTGATGTCGATCTTCGGGCCGTAGAAGACGGCCTCGCCTTCCATCCGCTCGTAGGCCAGCCCGCGGGCCTCGAGAGCCTTGACCAGGGAGGCCTCCGCCTGGCACCAGCGGTCGTCGGCCCCGCAGTACTTCTCCAGGTTCTTCGGGTCGCGCACGGACAGCTCGATCTTGTTGTCGGTGAACCCGAAGTCGGCCAGGATGGAGATCGAGAAGTCGAGGACCCTGAGGATCTCGTCGTCGATCTGGGCCGGCGTGCAGATGATGTGGGCGTCATCCTGGGTGAAGCCCCGGACCCGGAGCAGGCCGTGCAGGGTCCCGCTGCGCTCGTAGCGGTAGACGGTCCCGAGCTCGGCCCAGCGGAGGGGCAGGTCGCGGTAGGAGTGGACCTTGGCCTTGTAGATCTGGATGTGGAAGGGGCAGTTCATGGGTTTGAGGTAGTAGTTCTGCCCGTCGATCTCCATGGGAGCGTACATGCTGTCCTTGTAGAAGCCGAGGTGGCCGGAGGTCTGCCACAGGGTCTCGCGCCCGATGTGGGGGGTGTAGAGGACCTCGTATCCGCCGGCCCAGTGGCGCTCGCGCCAGTGCTGCTCGATGACGGCCCGCACCCGGGACCCCTTGGGGTGCCAGAGGATGAGGCCGCCGCCCAGGTCGTCCGAAGTGCCGAAGAGCTCGAGCTCCGGGCCGAGCTTGCGGTGGTCCCGCTTCTTGGCCTCCTCGAGCATGACCAGGTGGTCCTCGAGCTCCTTGCGGGTGAAGAAGACGGCTCCGTAGATCCTCTGGAGCTGGCGGCCGCGCTCGTCACCCTTCCAGTAGGCGCCGGACACCGACAGGAGCTTGACGTTGGCCAGGACGCCCGTCGACGGGACGTGGGGACCGAGGCAGAAGTCGGCGAACGGGCCCTGGCGATAGATGCTGACGGCGGCGTCCCCCTTCTCCCGGATGAGCTCGACCTTGAGCTCCTGGCCCTTCCCGGCGAAAAACTCGACGGCTTTGCCTTTTTCGAGGACCAGGCGCTCGACGGAGGCGTTCTCGCGGGCGATGTCCTTCATCCGCTTCTCGATGCTCTCCAGGTCCTCCGGGGTGAAGGGGGTGTCCCTGAGGAAATCGTAATAGAAGCCGGTCTCCACCGCGGGGCCGATGCCCGTCTGGGTCCCGGGATAGAGGTCGAGGACGGCGTGGGCCAAGAGGTGGGCGGCGCTGTGACGGAGGATGTCGAGAGCCTCGGGGTCCTGCGGTCCGACCAGCACGACCTCCGCGTCCTCTTCGATCGGGGCCGACATGTCCTTCAGCCGGCCGTTGACGCGCGCCGCGACGAAGGGCCCGGCCGCTCCGAGGCGGACGGCGAGGTCCGAGGGCCGCGACCCCTTGTCGACCGTCAAAGAAGAGTCTCCGACTTTGATACTGATCTTGTCACTCATGCTAAACGACCGTCGTGGTTCACAAGGGCCGGGGATTCAAATCCGGCCGTCACGACGGCCTCTTGAATTCTGACCGCTTGAGTCGAGTGGTAGGCGCGGAGGGGATCGAACCCACGGCCTCTTCCGTGTCAAGGAAGCGCTCTCCCACTGAGCTACGCGCCTAACATCTGCTTTTTAAGGCTGTTATATATTATGGAAATCGGGGGGCACTGTCAACCTGGAGCGCGCAAAATCCATCGCCTCTCCTGTCGCCGGAGATTTCTTGAAAGGATTAGGGCGATCGTCATCCCCCTGTGCCCCCCAAACCCCCGGGAACCTGTCCCGACGGTTCCCCCATCGGCTTAAGGCCGATGGGTCCCCCTCCGCTATGGGGGTCTTCAGGGGGACGTCGACCGCCTTTCTTGACTCATCATCCCCGGCGACAGGAGAGGCGATAAGAACCGTCGGGGCCGGACCGAAAGCCGGTGGCCTCCTTTGGCCGCCTTGGGTTATAATGGCCCATCGAGAAGAGACCCATGATCGGCATCATTTCCGACACCCACGACAACCTGACGTTTGTCCGCCGGGCCGTCCGCCTGTTCAACGACGCCGGCTGCGACCTGGTCGTCCACGCCGGCGATTTCGTGGCCCCGTTCACGGCCCGGGAGCTGCGGGAGCTCGCCGCGCCGGTCAAGGCCGTCTTCGGCAACTGCGACGGCGAGAAGACCGGCCTCCTGAAGGCCTTCGAAGGCCTGGGCGAGATCAAGGAAGCGCCCCATCTCTTCTCCCGCGCCGGGCTCCGGTTCGTCGTATGCCATCTCGACGGCCCGGTCGAACGATATCTCGCCTCCAATCCTTGCGATGTCCTCGTTTTCGGACACACGCACCGGCCTCTTGTCGAAAGGAGGAACGGGACCCTCCTCATCAACCCCGGGGAGGCCGGCGGCTGGCTCGGCGGCCGGTGCACGGCCGCCCTTCTCGACCCGCGGACCCGCGAGGCGACCATCGTGCCCCTGGAATGAGCCCATGACCCACCTCGTCAACCGCCGCCAGAAGCCCGCCTGGAAGCAGCCCCGCCGGCCGCCCTCCCCGTCTGCCCGCCAGGGAGGGTTCCAGAAACGGGCCCCCGCACCGCTGCGTCACCGTCCCTCGCCTCGGGCCTTTCGAAGCACGGGGTGACACCGTAGGCCCCTGCGCAGCCGGGCTTTCGATTTGCAATAAGGGGCTTATTGGACTATACTTATGCTTCTTTTTTACAATTGAATCTCGCGCATTTGCATGTGGAGAGGTTTTTTCGTTCGACGAAAGGAGAAGGCGGAATGAAAAAAGTCATCATCATGGGGGCCGCGGGCCGCGACTTCCACAACTTCAACACCTACTTCCGGGACAACAAGGACTACCGCGTCGTCGCTTTCACGGCGACGCAGATCCCCGACATCGAGGGCCGCAAGTACCCCGCGGCGCTGGCCGGGAAGCTCTACCCCAAGGGCATCCCCATCCACGCCGAGGCCGAGCTCGACGGGCTCATCGCCGCCCACAAGGTCGATGACGTCCATTTTGCCTACAGCGACGTCTCCCACGAGTACGTCATGCAGAAGGCCTCGCAGGTCATGGCCGCCGGGGCCAACTTCGTCCTCCTCGGCCCCGACGACACGATGATCAAGAGCCGCAAGCCCGTCGTCTCCGTCTGCGCCGTGCGGACCGGTTCCGGCAAGAGCCAGACCAGCCGCAAGGTCGCCCAGATCCTCCAGGAGAAGGGCCGCACGGTCGCCGCCATCCGCCACCCCATGCCTTACGGCGACCTCGTCAAGCAGAAAGTCCAGCGCTTCGCCGATTATTCCGACCTCGACAAGCACGAGTGCACGATCGAAGAGCGCGAGGAGTACGAACCCCACATCGACAAGGGCATCATCGTCTACGCCGGCGTCGACTATGGGGCCATCCTCCGCCAGGCCGAGAAGGAGGCCGACGTCATCCTTTGGGACGGCGGCAACAACGACTTTTCCTTCTACCGGTCGGACCTCGAGATCGTCGTCGCCGACCCCCACCGGGCCGGCCACGAGCTCCGCTACCACCCCGGCGAGACCAACTTCCGGCGGGCCAAGGTCCTGGTCATCAACAAGATGGATACGGCCCGGCGGGAGGATATCGACCTCGTCCTGGCCAATGCCAAGAGGCTCAACCCCAAGGCCACGATCATCCGGGCCAACTCGCCGACCATCGTCAAGGACGGCGGCCGGATCACGGGCAAGCGCGTCCTGGTCATCGAGGACGGCCCGACCCTGACCCACGGCGGCATGAAGTACGGGGCCGGCATCGTCGCGGCCAAAAAGTACGGCGCGGCCGAGATCATCGACCCCCGCCCCTTCGCCGTCGGCAGCATCAAGAAGACGTTCCAGAAGTACGGCCACCTCGACAACGTCCTGCCGGCCATGGGGTACGGCGCCAAGCAGACCCGCGAGCTGGCCAAGACCATCGAGGCCGTCGACTGCGATCTCGTGGTCAGCGCGACGCCCATCGACATCACCCGGGTCATCTCCGTGAACAAGCCCATCCTCCGGGTCCGCTACGAGCTCGAGGAGATCGGCAGCCCCGCGCTCAAGGACGTTCTCAAGAAGTTCTGAGGACCCATGAGACCGAAGATCGCGCTCGTCGCCTTCGGCGGCAACGCCCTGCTGCCCGAGAACCAGCGGGGCCTGCAGGCCGAGCAGATGGCCAACGCCCGCCGGGCGGCCGCCATCATGCTGTCCATCGTCCGCAAGGGGCACGAGCTGGTCATCGTCCACGGCAACGGGCCCCAGGTCGGCAACCTCCTCATCCAGATGGAGGAAGCGTCGAACAAGATCCCGCCGTATACGCTCGACGTCTGCGACGCGATGACCGAGGGCAGCATGGGCTACATGCTCGAGAGAGCGTTGATCAACGAGCTCCGGCGGCTGTCCATCGACAAGGAGGTCGCCTCGCTCGTCACCCAAGTCGTCGTCGACAAGGACGACCCGGCCTTCCAGAAACCGACCAAGCCCGTCGGCCCGTTCTATCCGAAATACCGGGCCCAGATCCTGGCCCGGGAGAAGAAATGGACCATGGTCGAGGACGCCGGGCGCGGCTACCGCAAGGTCGTCGCCTCGCCCCGGCCGATCGACGTCGTTCCCAACGGGATCATCCGGGACCTCGTCGAGGCCGGCCGGATCGTCATCGCGGCCGGCGGCGGAGGGGTGCCGGTCATCATCAACGGCCGGGGGCTCTTCGAGGGCGTCGAAGCCGTCATCGACAAGGACTACGCCGCGAGCCTGCTGGCCCGCGAGATCAAGGCCGACCTGTTCATCATTCTGACGGCCATCGAGCGCGTCTATCTCAACTTCGGCCGGCCCGACCAGGTCGAGGTCCCGGTCCTGACCGTGGAAGAGGCCAAAAAGCACCTGGCGGACGGACAGTTCCCGCCGGGATCGATGGGCCCCAAGATCCGGGCCGCCGTCGAATACATCGAGGCCGGCGGCCGGGAGGTCCTCATCACCAAGGACTCCCATCTCAAGGCCGCCCTGCTCAACCGCTCGGGGACCCGCGTCGTCGCCGAGAAATAGGAGGAACCGCAATGAAGAAGGACTTTCTCTCGATCCGCGACCTGACGATCTACGAATTCGGCCTGCTGCTCGACCGCACGACGGAGATGAAAAAGCACCCCCGCCGGTTCCGCCGGGCCCTCGAGCACAAGATCCTGGCCATGATCTTCCAGAAGCCGTCCCTCCGGACCCGGATGACCTTCGAGGCGGGCATGCTCCAGCTGGGCGGCGAGGCCATTTACCTGGCCCCCTCCGACATCCAGATGGGAAGCCGGGAGGGCGCTTACGACATCGGGAAGAACCTCGAGCGCTGGGTGGACGGGATCATGCTCCGGACCTTCGGCCACGGGATCGCGGTCGCTCTCGCCGAGAGCGCCAAGATCCCGGTCATCAACGCCCTGACCGACCTTTCCCACCCCTGCCAGGGGATGGCCGACTTCTTCACCCTCCGCGAACACAAAGGCTCCCTGGCCAACCTCAAGCTGGCCTACCTCGGCGACGGGAACAACGTCTGCCATAGCCTGATGCTGGCGGCCGCCCGGGGCGGCACGAAGATGGCCGTGGGCACTCCCGCCGGCTACGAGCCGGACCCCGCGATGGTCAAGGCCGCCCGGGAAGACGGCCGGGACACCGGGTTCGAGCTGACCATCACCAACGACGCGGAGCAAGCCGTGAGCGGGGCCGACGCCGTCTACACCGACGTCTGGGCGTCCATGGGCCAGGAAGCGGAAAAGGAGAAAAGGGCCTTGATCTTCGCGCCTTACCAGGTCAACGCCCGGCTCATGGCCCTGGCCAAGAAGGACGCCGTATTCATGCACTGCCTCCCCGCCCACCGCGGCGAGGAGGTCACCGACGAGGTCATCGACTCGCCGAATTCCATCGTCTACGACCAGGCCGAGAACCGGCTCCACGTCCAAAAAGTCATCCTCGCGCTTTTAATGGGTAAAAAAGACAAGACATGAGCACTGAAACCACGAACCTCACCACGGTGACCCCCGAG
>JAWOHF010000247.1:0-10497 GCA_046496285.1 Candidatus Aminicenantota bacterium | reverse complement strand
CCCCCATTCCTTTGTGTTATTCGTACCCCATCTGAATTGAGTACGTACAGGGTAGCCAGTGACTGCCGCAACATTGGGGAATGTCTTCAGTAATTCCACCTGCGGGTTGAGCAGATGCAGACGGCCTTGCGCTCGAGCAGGGAGGGCGGTTTGGCCTGGGTCCACCCGCCGCCGTCGAAGCAATACCAGTGGCCGCTCTGGGCGCCGATCATCCAGAAGCGGCCCTCCTCGTCCTTGATGCGGAGCTGCTTCAGTCTGTCGATGTACTCATCTTTGGAGATCGTTTTGTCGCGGAATTTCCGGCTCAGACGGGCGAACGTTTCCTCGACTTCCCGGAACCGGTCACCCATGTCGGCCTCCTTTTCTCCTCCGCTTTCTTTTACCATACAACATATGTCTTTTCAATGAGTTATTAAGTTGCTGAAAAACCATAAGTTAGGACCCGTGACGAATTCTTGTGCAAAGTGCGGTATCTTCAAGCAGGGCTGAATATTGGCGTTGGGAACAAGCTCGATTTCAACAGCTTTTCCACAATTCCTGTGAATAAAAACAGGGTCGTCCGGAAGGCTCGGGAAGTCATCCCGCGATCACTCCGAAGCCCTTCAAAACGGTCCGCAGATCGAACCCGCGGACCGGGTCCGGGATGAAGGACAGGACGAAAATGAGGAGGACGACCAGGCTCAGGACCTTCCTTTTTCGCGATAGAGGCTCGTCCTCGTCGACCAGGCGCGGATGCCTCATCCCGAGAACGAGCAGGACCCCGGCCCAAAGGAACCAGCCGACCCAGAAAAAGAAGCCCATGACGACGAACGCGGCGACGAGAGCGCGGGACAGGAGCCGCGTCCGGGGCCCGAACAAAGCGTAGGCGATATGCCCGCCGTCGAGCTGGCCGAAAGGCAGGAGATTGAAAGAGGTGACCAGGATGCCGACCCACCCGGCGAAGGCCATGGGGTGCAGGACGAGGTCCGATCCGGCCGGGGCCCCGGCGAAGAACAGGTTTTCGAGCAGATCGAAGACCAGCGGCTCGCCGAAGATGATGGCCCCCTCCTTCGGAAGGGCCGGGACGACCTTCGAAAAGGCCAGCCCGAGGGCCAGGGCCGGAAAGGCCAGGGCGAACCCGGCCAAGGGGCCGTTGGCCCCGATATCGAACAACTGCCCTTTATGTCTGATGGGCGACCTGATCTTGATGAACGCGCCCAGAGTGCCGATAAGGGTCGGGAAGGGGATGAAAAAGGGCAGGGTCGCATTCAGACCGTACCTGCGGCAGGTCAGGTAGTGGCCGAGCTCGTGGCCGACAAGGATGACCATGAGGACAAGGCAGTAGGAGAGGCTCAGCAGGAGGATCTCAGGTTTCAGGAGCGCCCGGAGGCCGAGTTCCGCGGGGCCGTTCGAAGCGAGCAGCTCGGCGTGGACATAGCTCAGACTCCAGAGCAGGCCGACGAAGAACGTGGACACGAGCGTCAGCCCGAAGAGGAGGATGTTCAGCCAGATTCTCGGCCGGGGCCTCGGGTCGTTCATGGTCGGAAAAAAAAGACAGGAGTGAAGCTCTTCACTCCTGTCCTGTCGGGATCGGATCCGGGTTAGGGGTTATTTGCCCGTGAGCTTGTGGAACTTGGCCATAAGCTCTTCCTGGGTCTCCTTGTGGTCGGGGTCGTGGACGCAGGCGTCGGTGGGGCAGACGGCCGCGCACTGCTGCGTGTCGTGATGGCCCACGCATTCCGTGCACTTGGCCGGATCGATCACATAGCGCTCCTCCCCGGCCGAGATGGCCTGGTTGGGGCACTCGGGCTCGCAGGCGCCGCAGTTGATGCACTCTTCGGTGATGATGAAAGCCATGTCCTTCCTCCTAGGTAATATTAGGGGATATTATAGCTTTTCCGTTCGATTTGACAACTTTTTCCTAGCGGGCAAGCTCCAGCCGGGAGGCCTTCAGGGAGGCCTCGTACCCGTAGTAGGTCTGAGCGTATTCCTCCTGGAGCTTTTTGTAGAGGTCCAGCGCCTCCTTGCTCTCGCCCTTGAGCTCGTGGGCTTGCGCCAGATGGAAGAGGACGGCGTCGAGCGGATAGGTCTCGGGTTTCTCGTCACGCATCTTGCCGTAGACCGCGATGGCCCTGTCGAACTCCTTCTGCCGGATGAAGACCTGGGCCCTGAAATCCTCGATCTGGTAGTGGAGGAGGTCCTTGCGCCCCGCGGGGACGCGGGCCAGGAAGGCCTCCGCCTTGGCCATGTCGCCCTTCTCGAACCAGTGCTTGGCCAGCTCGAGGTTGGCCAGGCGGGCGTAGCGGCCTTTCCCGGCCAGCTTTTCGAGCTCGGCCAGATTTTCCGGCTTGGCCTCGAGACCGGAGACGAGTTCGGCGACGTCCCCGACCACCCGGCTGTGGACGGATTGGCTATGGGACCGGACAAGGGTCAGGGCCACGAAAACCAGGGCGGCCAGGGCCAAGGCCCCCGCTGCCATCAGGAATTCCTTCCGATATGTCTTGAAGAACTCGGCCGCCAGGCTCATGCCCCGGACCATGCCGTCTTCCTTGAGGTGATGCCTCTCCGTTCTCTTCATTTCTCTCTCCCGGACGAGCGGTCGTAGCCCCTATTTTTAGCATATCGCGAAGAAGGGGTCAAACCTCTCTTTTTGCACTTTCTGCAAAAAGAGAGGTTTGACCCCTTCTTGCTGGCGCCCTTAATAGCTGTTGCGGAGGGAGCGAAGCTTGAGGGCCGCGGCCAGGGTCTCGGGAGCGACCTCCCCATCCGGAAGGAATACAGCCCGCCGCGGACGCCCCGGGACGAGGTCGATGAAGTTGTCGAGGAACCGGCCCGCAACGCCCGGGGCCCGGAGATGGACGGCCTTGGCGAACCGGTCGGTCTCGAGCCCGACGGCCAGGGCCCCGCCCTCCCGGGAGACGGACCACTCGATCTCGGCCTCGGGAAGCTCCACGCTTTTCAGCCGGGAGAAATGATGGACACTTGAGCTCAGGACCTCGCTTTTATCCCTCTTGTCTCTCAGCTCGCAATAGAAATAGACGCGCTCCGGCGCCTGCTTCCTTCTCAAGGCCTCGAGGGACATCTTGAGGATGTCCTTGGCTTCCTGCGGCTCGAGCTTGACGGTGAACGTCCCGCCGGCGATCCTCCGGCCCTCGTAGGTGGCCGTGAACCACTCAAAAACCGCGTCGCGGGTCGCCCGGAGGTCCGACACGCTCGAGACCACCAGGTCCGGCCCCGCCGCCGCCGCCGTTACCAGGACCGGGGCATAGAATCTCCTCGCATAATAATGGAGGGCCTTCCAGGCGCCCGTCGAGTCGATCCCCGCCCAGGAGGCCGCCGGCCAGCAATCCTGGAATTGCCAGTACAGAGAGCCCATGACCCGCGGCCTCTGACTCCGGAAATGCTCCGCCGCGATCCTCATGCCCTCGGCCTGCTGGACCTGGCTCAGCCAGAGCAGCGACTCGAAATCCTCGGGCATCCGGTATTCGTCGAGCATGTAGTGGAGGATGAGGCGGTTGCCCTCGGGATGCTTCTGATGGTGCTCCATGACCGGCGAGGTCAGGTTCCGGTCGCCGGGCTCGGTGAACGTTTCGACCGTCTCGATCAGCGGGAACGACTGGAAGCCGAACTCGCTCTGGAACCGGTGGAACTTCCTCCGGTACTCCTCGAAGGGCTCCTGGCCGTGCCAAACGCCCCAGGTATGCATGTCGCCCGATCTCTCGGACCGCGGCTCGCCGGTCTTCTCCGAGCTCGGCGAACTCGGCCAGTAGGCCCGGCCCGGATCGTGGGCCTGGACCGCGGCCGGCAGCACCCCGTGGAAGATCTTCTCGTAGTCGGCCCAGACCGAAGCGGGAAGCCGCTCCTTCCACCCCCAGTGGAACCAGCCCTCCTCGCACTCGTTGTTGCCGCACCACAGGCCGATCGAGGGATGGTGCCGGAGCCGCTTGACGACCTCGGCGGCCTCCTCCGCGACGTTGGCCAGGAACCCTTCGTCCCCGGGGAACATGGCGCAGGCGAACATGAAGTCCTGCCAGACGACGATGCCCAGCTCGTCGCACAGGTCGTAAAAATCCGCCGACTCGTAGATGCCTCCGCCCCACACGCGCAGCATGTTCATGTGGGCCTCGACGGCCGAGCCCAGCAGGCGCCCGTACTTCTCCCGCGTCACCCGGCTCGGGAAGCTGTCGGCCGGGATCCAATTGGCGCCCTTGGCGAAAAAAGGCAGCCCGTTCACCGAGAATTGGAAGCTCCTCCCCCACCGGTCGGGTCTCTGCTCCAGGGCGAGTGTCCGCAACCCGATGCGCCGGGCGTCGGCGTCCAGGGCCTGGCCGTCCCGCACCAGCCGGACCTCGAGGCGATAAAGGTTCTGCTCTCCCAGGCCCGCCGGCCACCACAGCCGGGGCTGGTCGATCTGCACGGCGGTCTCGAGCCATGTCCCGCCCGGCCCCAACGCGACGGACCTCGCGGCCCCGATCGCCTTGACGCCGTCGACGTAGATCTCGAGCTCCGCCGTCGCCGGCCCCGTCGCGTCGACCCTGGCCCGAACCCGCAGCCGGGCGGCCTCCCTTCCGAGGGACTCCTGGACGATCTCCATGTCGCGGAAACGGGCCCCGGACCAGGCCTCGATCCGGATGGGCCGCCAGATGCCCGAGGTCACCAGCCGCGGCCCCCAATCCCAGCCGAAATGATAGGGGGCTTTACGGACGTGGGGCGCTTCTCCCGGCAGCTTATGGGAAGCCCTCGAGGCGAGCGCCTTTTCCCGCTCGACGGGCGAGTCGAATTCGATCTGGATGACGTTCCGGCCCCTTTTCAGGAACGGCCTGATGTCGAACCGCCAGGTCCGGAACATGTTCTCCGTTTCCCCCACCCTGCGGCCGTTGAGGAAGATCCGGGCGAAGGTGTCGAGTCCCTCGGCCACCAGCTCGACGCGCTCCCCGCCGGTGACGCCCTCTCCGGCCTCGAACGCCCGCCGGTAGACCCAGCCCTGCTTTTCGATCCACCGGACCTCGAGCTCGTTCATCCGGAAGAAGGGGTCGGGGATGAGGCCGGCGCTCATCAGGTCGGTGTGGACGCAGCCGGGGACCGTGGCCTTGTTCCAAGCCGTCTTGCCCGCCTGACGGAACTCCCAGTCCCCGTCAAGGGACAGGTGGATGACGGCCGAGCGAGGGGCCTCGCCCGAGGGCCGCGGATAAGCGGGGCCGACCACGGCGGCAACCAGCGCGAACACCCCGGCCGACAAGAACCCGGCCCGCCCTCCTATCCGGCGACCGCCCCCCCTCGTGACCGTATCCACGTCCGATTTCCGGTCCGGTCAGGGGAAAAGCTTCTTGGCAAGGACCGCCAGGTTCCTGGCGTAACTTTGGCAACAATCGAGGGACCGCTTGTCGGGCCGCCCGATCGCGACCGGCCCGTAATGGTCTCCCTGGTGGTCGCCCCGCAACACCATGCCGTGGATGAGGAGGGCCTTGAGGATGTCGAGGACGGTCGTTTCGTTGCCCCCGCCGACATTGGCCGAGGAGGAAAACGCCCCGCCGACCTTGCCCCGCAGCTTGCCGTGGAACTTGACGCTTTCGTCGAGGAGCTTCTTGATCTCCCAGGACATCGTCCCGTAATAGGTCGGCGACCCGAGGACGAGGAGGTCATACCCGAGAAGGTCCCGGGCTTCGACCTCCTGGACCTTCTTCAGGTCCGTCTCCAGGCCTTCCGCCTTGAGGACCTCGGCGACGCGGGCCGCCATCTTCTGGGTGTTCCCGGTGCGGGAATAAAAACAGACGAGCGCTTTGGCCATGTTGTCCCTCCCGGCAGGGATTATGCCAGAGGAGGGCGAAGCCGTCAACGCGGCTCAGTATTCGAGGGTGATGAGGCCGGTCTTGGTCTTGAGCTGGGTTCGAAGGGCGTCTTTGCCGACCCTCTTTTCCTTCTCGGCCTTGACGGCCTTGAAGAGCTCCCAGGTCGTCATCAGGCCGTTGCCGTCCTTCTGGGCCTCCTCGATCTGGGCGGCCGAGAACGGGATGTCCCGGACCTTGGCCTCGACGTTCGAGAAATAGTTGCCGACCAGGACGGCCTTCATCCGGGTGTTGTCGAATTCCTGCATCCGGCGGCCTTTATATTTTTGGAGAAGGGAGCATTCGTCGTCGGTGGCCCAGTTCTTGTTGCCGCGGACGAGAACGATGATCAGGCTTTCTTTGCGCAGGCTGGTCTCGACGTTCTGCTCGGCGTTCTCGACGAGCCAGGCGTCCTCCTCCTTGCTCCGGATGACTTTCTTCCAGTAATCGTCGACGTCCACGACCTTTTCCCAGCCGAGGTAGCGGAGGGCGTGGATGACGGCGCTCCGGAGCGCCGGCCCCTCGGCCTTGAGGAGCCTGTGGAACTCCTCCTGGCCGGCCGATCTCATCTCGCTGATGCGGCGGTCGATGTCGGCCTGGGCGGCCTCGTAACGGCGCCTCTCCTGGTCCTTCCGGAGCAGAAGGTCCTTGAGCTCGGGGAAGACATAATCCTCCCCCTCGAGCCAGTCGACGACCGGCTCCTCGGGAAGGGCGGCGGCCAGGGACAGCTTGTCTTTCAGGATGTAATCGACGACCTCGACGTTTTTCGGCCCGAAGGAGGGCAGGAGAAGGATATATCCCTTGCCCTTTCGAAGGAGGAAAGCCACGGGAGCCCCGTCCGCGCTCTTGGCCAGGACCTCGAGATGGCCGTTCGTGGGGGTCTCTTTCTCCCAGATCCCTTCGGCCAGCGTGTCGGGGAGCAGGCGGAAGGCGCCGGCGATGAACGGCCGGAAGCGCTCGAACGGCACGTGGAAAAGGGCCCGGGGATTGAACACGACGGAATCGGCCCGGGCACTGTCCTCGATCCGCAGGCCGGGGATGGGCCCGACGATGTTGGTCAGCTGGGGGGTCTCGCCGCCCCCGACGAAGCAGACGACCCGGACGCCTTCCTTGACCCGTTCGACGAGCGCCTCGTGGACCGCGGCGTGGAGTCCGGAAGGCCCCCGGGGATCGGCGGCGCCGACCTGGTAGAAGACGATATCGCTGCCCCCGGGGATGTCGAGGGGCTTTTCGCTCCCCGTCCGCCACCCCGTCGAGAGAAGTTCCACGTCGTACTTGCGCGACGCGAGGAAATCCCGTTCCTGGTCCTCGAAATCGACGAGCAGGATCTTGGCCATGGGCCGTCTCCTTTCGTTGCTGGGAGGTTCCGGCGGGATCATACCATCTTCCGGCAGCGTCATAAAGCCGGGCCGGCGACCTCTGTTCCGGGCCCATCATCCCCTTCCCCCATCCTCCCCGTCAATCACCCCAAGGGGTGAAAGGCCGGAGGATATTTCACCTCTCCCCCACCCGCTGTCCAGGCGCCCGCATCTCCCGGCGCGGCGGTGGACAGCCCGGGCCGCATATGCTAACTTTGGCTCTTGTCCGGGACGCTGCGGCGGCCCGAGTCCGTTCTCGAGGAGGGTTCCCATGAAAGACATCGGACGACGCATCGTGACGGTAACGGCCCTCGTTCTGGCCGCGGCGATCTTCCTGGCCTCGCCGCCGGCGTCATACGCCCAGCTCCAGTTCGCCCTGTCGTTCCCCGAAGCGCTCTCGAAAACGCCCCTCGACGGCCGCCTGCTCCTTTTCATCTCGACCAACGACGCCGCCGAGCCCCGCTTCCAGATCAGCGCCGGTCCGTCCACCCAGCTCGTCTTCGGCATCGACGTCGACGGCCTCGCTCCGGGAAAGGACGCCGTCATCGACGCTTCGGCCTTCGGCTACCCCCTGCCGAGCCTGGCCGCGCTGCCGGCGGGCGAATATATCGTCCAGGGCTTCCTCCACAAATACGAGACCTTCCGGCGCTCGGACGGCCACGTCGTCAAGCTGCCCATGGACCGCGGCGAAGGCCAGCAATGGAGCCGGGCCCCCGGCAACCTCCTCAGCACGCCGCGCAAGGTCCGTCTCGACCCTCGGAGCGCCGAGACCGTCCGCATCATCCTCGACCGCGAGATCCCGCCCATCCCCGCTCCCAAGGACACCAAGTACATCCGCCACGAGCGCATCCAGAGCAAGCTCCTGACCGAGTTCTGGGGCCGTCCCATGCATCTCGGGGCCAACCTGCTCCTGCCCGAGGGCTTCGACGAGCACCCCGAGGCCCGCTACCCCCTGGTCATCTTCCACGGCCATTTCCCCTACACCTTCGAGGGCTTCCGGGAAACGCCCCCCGACCCGGAGCTGAAACCCGACTACAGCGAGCGCTTCCGGCTCGAAGGCTACAACCGCATCCAGCAGGAGTACGCCCACGAGTTCTTCAAGGACTGGACCGGAAAGGGCTTCCCCCGGGTCATCCTGATGGAGATCCAGCACGCCAACCCCTACTACGACGACTCCTACGCCGTCAACTCGGCCAATCTCGGGCCCTACGGCGACGCCATCGTCCGCGAGCTCATCCCCTATATCGAGAAGAAGTACCGCGGCCTCGGCCAGGGCTGGTCGCGGTTCATGTACGGCGGCTCGACGGGCGGCTGGGAGGCCCTGGCGGCCCAGGTCTTCTACCCCGACGAGTTCAACGGCTGTTACGCGGCCTGCCCCGACCCCATCGATTTCCGGGCCTACACCATCGTCAACATCTACGAGCACCGCAACGCCTACTTCGTCGACAGCCAATGGAAAAGAACGCCCCGGCCGGCCCTCCGCAATTGGCTCGGCGAGGTCAGCGCGACGCTCGAGGAGACCAACCACCGCGAGCTGGCCCTGGGCACGAATTCGCGGTCGGGCGATCAGTGGGACATCTGGCAGGCCGTGTTCAGCCCGGTCGGCCCCGACGGCTATCCCAAACCCATCTGGGACAAGCTGACCGGCGAGATCGACCGCGAGGTCGCCGACTACTGGCGGGAGAATTACGACCTCCGCCACATCATGGAGCGCGACTGGAAGACGCTCGGCCCCAAGCTCAAGGGCAAGGTCCACATCTACGTCGGCGACATGGACAACTACTACCTCAACAACGCCGTCTACCTGACCGAGGCCTTCCTCGAGAGCACCAAGGACCCCTATTACGAAGGCGATATCGACTACGGCGACCGGGCCGAACACTGCTGGAACGGCGACCACGATCAGCCCAATGCCATCTCGCGCCTCCGCTACCACCAGATGTTCATCCCCCGGATCGTCGAGCGCATCATGAGGACGGCGCCCCCGGGAGCGGACACCAAGAGCTGGCGGTACTGAAAAGCACGGCCCCGACGAAAGTCAAGTCTCGGGGCCGGCGGGCCCGCTCATCATCCTGACCGTTACGGTCCCGCATCCCGCTTGGCATGCGGATTGCAATTCTTCGGGCATGCGACATTTCGGGGTCCCAAGTCAAGCAGATCCTTCCCTGGACAGTGCCATGGACCCAGCTAGGCGGCTTATCAAATATAATTTTCTTTACATAACTAAGATATTAGTTGACAAACTAATAAAATAGTTGTATATTAGGAGCGCCATGAAAGAACTGACCCGCGCCGAAGAACAGATCATGCATGTCCTGTGGCACCTCAAAGAGGCCTACGTCAAGGACATCATCGAGCGCCTGCCCGATCCCAAGCCGGCCTACAACACGGTCTCGACCATCGTCCGCATCCTGGAGAAAAAAGGGTTCGTCGGGCACGAGGCGTTCGGCAAGACGCACCGCTACCACCCCCTCGTGGCCAAGGAGGACTACACTCAGGCCTTCCTCAAGAGATTCATCAGGAGCTACTTCGACAACTCCTACCAAGAGCTGGTGTCCTTCTTCTCCAAGGACCGCGACCTGAGCGTCGGCGAGCTCGAGGAGATCCTGACCGCTCTGCGGGAAGAGATCCGGAAGCAGAAGGCGGAAAAAAATGGATAGCCTGTTCGTCTACCTCCTCCGCTCCGGGGCCTGCCTCGCGCTCTTTTACGTGTTCTATCGGGTCGCGCTCGACCGGGATACGAATTTCGCACTCAACCGGGCCTATCTCATGGGCTCGGCGGCCCTGTCCCTCGTCCTTCCTCTCGTCCACGTGACCTCGCCCTTTTTCGAGAAGACCGTCCCGGCCTCCGCCCTCGGGTTCCGGGCCTTCCCCGCGGCCGAAGCCGCGGCCGCGACCGCCGCGGGGCCCGCCGACATCCTGTCCATCGCCTATATCTCCGGCGCTTCGCTCTTCCTCCTCCTGTTCCTGATCCGGGTGGCCCGTCTCGCCTGTCTCGCGGCCCGCTGCGGCTGCGAGCGGCACCGCGGCCTGAGGATCGTCCTCTGCGGCCACCCCGGTGAGTCCTTCTCGTTCTTCAACTTCGTCTTCCTCAACAAGGCGAACATCCAGGACGGGGACCTCGACCGGGTCCTGGCCCACGAGCTGGCCCACGTCCGGCAGTTCCATTCGGTCGACATCATCCTCACCGAGATCCTCTCCGTCATCCAATGGTTCAATCCTTTTGTATGGCCGTACAAAAGATCGCTGCGCGAAACCCACGAATACCTGGCGGACCGAGCGGCCGTCGCGCAGGGCTGCGGTCTCGCCCGGTATCAGCTGCTCATCGTCGAGCA
>JAWOHF010000221.1:0-2875 GCA_046496285.1 Candidatus Aminicenantota bacterium | reverse complement strand
CCACCACGACGGGGTCGATCAAGAACTCGTTCGGCGGCCTTCTTGGGCGCCGACGACGGCGCCGTACCCGTTCGACCTGTCGACGCTGTTCCTGCCGCGCGCGTTGCGGTCGAACGACTAGCCGGAGGACGGGAACCGTGAAGCTTTATTGGCGGGTCGAGATCGCGAGTCTTGCGTTGATCGCGGGCAGTCTGGCCATGACCGCCTTGGTGATGACTGCATGCGACCGGTCGAGCGGCGGTGGGGCCGGCGACGGCGCGGCCGGCGAGACGTCTGGCGCGACCGGCGACGCGTCTGGCGCGACCGGCGACGCGTCTGGCGCGACCGGTGACGAGTCTCGCTCGGCCGGCGACGCGTCTCGGTCCACCGAGGGCAGGTAGTGGACGACGGAGTCGAGGGTCTGGGCGATGCGGCTGTCGTCCGTGAGGTCGGCGATGATGAATCGCGACATGCGGCCCAGGGTCTTGACGGTCTCGTTCATGTCGCGAGGGCCGGGGGCCAGGAAATCCAGGACGAGAGGCGAATACTCACAGCGCCGCAGGGCGGCCTTGATGACATCGACCACCGGCTTTCGCTCCGGCGGAAAACGCCCCATGACCAGGACCGTGTTGAGTGAGATGGAAAAGATGTCGCGGCGGGACTTCTCCTGACTGAGGAGCATGCCCATGAGCTGCGCGGTCTGGAGGTTGTCCACGGCCAGGACCGGCTGTTGGGGCGGCATGATGTCGAGGTCCCGCTGTTGGGCATCCGTGAGGTCGACGTCCCAGAGCGAGATGCCGCAGACCGAGCAGTTGTCGATGACCGCCTTTTCCAGGTTGGTGCGCAGCAGGGTCGCGAAGCAGAGATTGGCGTTGGTCAGGTTGGCGGACCGCAGGTTGGTGCGCTCGAGGACGGCCTCCTGGAGGTTGGCCCCTTGGAGATCGGCCTGGCCGAGGTCGGCTTCCGTGAGGTCGGCCTTGAAGAAGGACGCCTGGCGCAGGAAGGCCCGGGTCAGGTTGGCCCGGAAGAGCGAGGCCTGGCCGAGGTTGGCCCCTTCGAGCCGGGCTTCGATGAGGCTGGCGCCGCTGAGGTTGGCCTTGATGAGAAAGGCCTGGCTGAGGTCGGCGGCGTTGAGGTTGGCGCCGGCCAGGTCCGACTGGCTGAGATTGGCCTTGACCAGGGTGGCCCGGTTGAAGTCGGCCCCGGCCAGCTCGGTCCCGAAAAAGCGGGCCCTCGTCAAGTTGGCCCCGCACAGGCCGGCCCCGCCGAGGCGGGCCCCGCTGAAATCGGCTTTGGCCAGGTTGGCCCCGGCCAGGTCCGCATCGCGCAGGTCGGCCCCGGCGAAATCGGGCAGGACCCGGGTGTTCTTGCGGCGCCAGTCGTTCCAGCGGCCGGAGGGGGCCTTGACGATCTCGAGGTGGGCGGCGTTGGCCATCGCCTTCATTCTATGGGCAGGCCGCAAGCCTTGTCAATTTCCTTCGCGTGGCGTTTGCCGCGCGCCGGGTTTTTAGGTATAATATGTTCTTATAACATCACGCAGGGTATCAGCGTAGCGAATTGGCTTTCCCCGCCGGAAAAAGAGTTCCCACGAAAAACCCTCATGTCGTGTTTCATCCAAAATTGAAAAGGAATCGATATGCTATTCAGTGAAGCGCCCTTGGACCCCCGGCTTCTCCGCGACATCGCGGACCGCGGCTACGCGGAGATGACGGCCGTTCAGGAAAAGACCTTGGAGAGGACCTTGCGCGGCGAGGACGTCGCCGTCCAGTCCCAGACCGGGACCGGCAAGACCGCGGCCTTCCTCATCACCATCTACCAGAAGATGTACCGGGAGGGCCGGGACAAGAGGAAGACGGCCCTGGTCATCGCCCCGACGCGGGAGCTTGCCGCTCAGATCGAGACCGAAGCCAAGCTGCTCGACCCGCGGGGCGAGTTCCGGGTCGCCTGCTTCTACGGCGGCGTCGGCTATGTCGGTCAGCTCAAGAAGCTGGCCGAGGGGCTCGACCTCATCATCGGGACGCCGGGCCGCATGCTCGACCTGGCCGACCGCGGCGTCCTCAAGCTCAAGGACATCGGGGTGCTGGTCATCGACGAGGCCGACCGGCTGTTCGACATGGGCTTCCTGCCCGACCTTCGGAAGCTTCTCCGGAGGATGCCCCCTCCCAACGCCCGCCAGAGCATGCTCTACAGCGCGACCCTCAACCTGCTCTCGCAGTCCATCGCCTACGAGTATCTCAACAACCCGGCCACCATCCGGATGACGCCCGAGCAAGTCACGGTGGACGGCGTCGTCCAGGTGCTCTACAAGGTCAAGAGCCACATCAAGGACAACCTGCTGCTGGGGATCCTCAAGCGGGACGCGCCGCGCAACGCCCTGATCTTCACCAACATGCGCCACACGGCGGAGTCCCTGTCCCGGCGGCTCAAGCTCAACGGCTATTCCACCCGGCACCTGACCGGCGACCTGACCCAGGCCGAACGGGAGCGCGTCCTCGACGATTTCAAGAGCGGCAAGTTCCCGTTCCTGGTGGCCACCGACGTGGCCGCCCGCGGGCTCCACATCGAGGGCCTGGAGATGGTCGTCAACTACGACCTGCCGCAGGACTGCGAGAACTATGTCCACCGCATCGGCCGTACCGCCCGGGCCGGAAAGACCGGCAAGTCCGTGTCCTTCGCCTGCGAGAAATTCTCCCAGCACCTCGACGCCATCGAGGGCTACATCGGCGCTAAGGTCCCGCTCATCGAAGCGCCGTTCGAGCTGTTCGCCCGGGACGAGAGCGTCGGGGCCCCGCCGCCGCCTGAGCGCGAGAGGCGCTCCGGAGGGCGGTCGCGCGGGGGCTCGGGAAGAGGCTCGGGGCGGTCGGGGGGCTCGCGGGACTCCAGAGGCTCGGGAAGC
>JAWOHF010000211.1:0-5272 GCA_046496285.1 Candidatus Aminicenantota bacterium | reverse complement strand
CCTTGAAGGTCCGTTCCAGGGCATCGCCGTCGTTGAACCGGGTGACGAGGGTCCGCCGATGGATGTCGTCGAGGACGCCCGCCGAATCCCGGCCCTCGAAACCCGGTCCTTGATGGAACTTGACGCCCTTGAGGAGATAGGGGGAGGAACCGTGCCAGCCCCCGCCGATCTTCAAGACGAGCTCGCGCCCGGTCAGGCCCTGGGCCAGCATCACCGCGTACATCGTCGCCAGCGTCCCCGAAGTGGTGAACCGGACCTTGAGGTCCCCCCCGCCGAGGCGGCGGACCATCAGTTCCGCAAGCTCCACCTGATGTCCGGCCTCGAAGCCCGTGTGCAGGGCTCCCTTGCCGAGGCAAGCCGTGATGTCCCGGCGGATCAGCGGAGGGTTGTGCCCCAGGATGTTGGCGTAGTGCCCCTGCCAGTAATCGATATATTCGTTGCCGTCGACGTCCCGCACGCGCGCCCCTTCGGCCCCGGCGGCGAAGAAGGGATAGGGACGCCAGAGCCGGATGGTGTGGCTGCCGCCTTCGACAAGGACCTTCTCGGCCCGACCGAACGCGGCCCGGCTTTTCGCCGTCTTTTTCTTATATTCGCGGACCAAGTGTCCGCGGAGCCTGTCGATTCCTGTCATGGGTCCTCTCGAAGACTCCCCATTTAACAACCTCGACCGCACAAAGTCAAATCCGGAGGGCGGCGGGTTTGACGCCCTGACCGTCAATCGAGTAAAATGATAGGGAAATTATACGGAAGTCATTGACGCACCGATAGTTATATTGGTATAATATTTATTCAGATCATGGCCACGTCAAAGACCAAGAAAACGAACCGGGCCTGTGTCATTGGGCTCGACGGCGTGCCTCACGGCATGATCGTCGATCTGGCCCAGCGAGGCATCATGTCGACCATGGCCCGTCTCATGGATTCCGGGCACCTCCACCGGATGAAAGCCAGCCTGCCGGAGATCTCGGCGGTCTCCTGGACGAACTTCATGACCGGCACGAACCCGGGGACCCACGGCATCTTCGGCTTCACCGATTTCAAGCCCCGGTCCTACGAGGTCCGCTTCCCGAATTTCTTGGACGTCAAAACGCCGACCATCTGGGATAAGATCGGGGCCAAGGGCAAGCGATGCATCGTCATCAACCAGCCGTCGACTTACCCGGCCCGCGAGATCAAGGGCACCCTTGTCTCCGGATTCGTGGCCATCGAGCTGGCCAAAGCGGTCCGGCCCCTGTCCAACCTGGCGGTCCTCGAGCGGATGGGCTACCAGATCGATATCGACATCATGAAGTGCCGGGAGAACCCGGCCGTCCTCTGGCAGGAACTCTCTAAAACCATGTCCGGCCGCCAGAAGGCCCTGAACCATTACTGGGAGGAAGACTGGGACTATTTCGAGTTCGTCATCACCGGCACGGACAGGCTGCATCACTTCCTCTGGAAGGCCTACGAGGACCCCTCGCATCCGTCCCACCAGAATTTCCTCGACTTCTACCGCCATATCGACCGGCTCATCGGCAAGATCATCTCGTCCTACCAGAAGCTCACGGGAAGCGATGAGGGGCTTTACATCCTGTCCGACCACGGCTTCACCGGCATCACCCAGGAGGTCTACTTGAACGCCTGGCTGGCGAAGACCGGCTATCTGAAGTTCGCCAAGCCCGACCCCGAGGGCCTTCAGGACATCGCCCCCCGGACCAGGGCCTTCGCCCTCGATCCCAACAGGATCTATTTGAACTTCAAGAACAAGTTCCCCAAGGGCACGGTCGAAAGGTCGGCCAAGCGGGCCCTCAAGGAAGAGATCGCCCGCAAGCTCGAAAAGCTCGAGCACCAGGGGCGCAAGGTCGTCCGTAAGGTCTTCTTCGCCGATGAGATCTATTCGGGCCCCCACAAGGCGAACGGGCCGGACCTCATCGTCCTGGGCCATCCGGGATTCGACATGAAGGGCTCCATCAGGAAAAAGGAGGTCTTCGGCCGTTCCGGCCTCCAAGGCATGCACACCTGGGACGACGCCTTCTTCTGGGCCTCGAAGGACCACGGCCCCGACCTGGCCATCGAAGACCTGGCCCCGATCATCCTGGGAAACTTTTCATGATCCAAATGGGGCCAAAGCGGGGGCTCCCGTTCCTGGCTTCGGCCGCGGCCCTGGGATTGCTCGCGCTCCCCCTGGGGGCCTACGTCGGCCCGGGCGCAGGCTTCGCCTTCCTGTCCTCGTTCCTGGTCCTGTTCCTGACGTTCCTTATGGCTCTCTTCACGTTCCTGTCCTGGCCCTTCCGCTTCCTCTGGAAGGTCATTCGGGGACAGCGGGCCTACAGGAAAAGCTCCATCGACCGCCTGGTCATCCTGGGGCTCGACGGGATGGAACCCACGCTGGCCGAAAAATTCATGGCCGAGGGCAAGCTTCCGAACCTGTCCCGCCTCAAAAAGGAAGGCTCGTACGCGCGTCTCAGGACGACGACACCGGCCATTTCCCCTGTGGCCTGGTCGTCCTTCATGACCGGGTCCGAGCCGTCCAAACACAATATCTTCGATTTCCTGAGCCGGGACCCGCGGACCTACCTCCCCGACCTGTCCTCGGCCCGGATCGGGAAGCCGCGCCGGACCGTGCCTCTCGGGAAATATCTCGTCCCGCTCTCTAAGCCCGAGATCCGCGGGCTCCGCCGCAGCGTCCCTTTCTGGAAGATCCTGGGCGAGAAGGGCATTTTCAGCACCGTTCTCCGGGTGCCCATCACCTTCCCCCCCGAAAAATTCAAGGGCCACCTGCTCTCCGGGATGTGCGCTCCCGACCTCAAGGGCAGCCAGGGGACCTTCGCCTTCTACACCGAGGACGAGGACAAGGTCCGCAAGCGGGAGGGCGGAGTGGCGGTGCTCGTGGCCCGCGAGGGGGACCGCATCCGGACGGAGATCTCGGGCCCCGAGAATTCCCTCCTCCGTGAGCCGGAGGAGATGCGCCTGCCTCTGGCCATAACCATGGACAAAGAGGTGGGCGGGGCCTGGCTCGAGATCAAAGGACAGAAGAAGTTCTTTCTCAAGGAACGGTCCTACAGCCCGTGGGTCCCGGTGGTTTTCAAGCCGGGGCTGGGTGTCAAGGTCCGGGCCATCTGCCGTTTCTATATCGCCTCGCTCGAACCGCGCTTCGAGATGTACATGACGCCTCTCAACATCGACCCGGAGAAGCCGGCCCTGCCGATCTCGCACCCGTTCATCTACTCCGTGTACCTGTCCAAGCTCCTCGGCCGGTTCATCACCCTCGGAGAGGCCAACGACACGTGGGCCCTCAACGAAGGGGCCCTCGACGAGACCGCCTTCCTGGAGCTCGCCTATTCCAACCACGCCGAATGGGAAGCCATGCTCGGGAACGCCCTGAGGAAAACCCCCCGGGGCCTGGTGACCATCGTGTTCGAGACGACCGACAGCATCCAGCACATGTTCTTCCGGTACCTCGACAGGTCCCATCCGTCGCTGAAGACCGCCCCGGCCCGAATGAGCGCCGCGGTCATCGAGGAGCTCTACAAAAAGATGGACGATCTCGTCGGACGCACGGCCGCCGCGCTGGGCGACAGGAGCGTCCTTTTCGTCATGTCGGACCACGGCTTCAAGTCTTTCCGGCGGGGCGTCAACCTCAACTCCTGGTTCCATCAGAACGGATATCTGACCCTGAAGGACGGCAAGACCGAGAGCGGGGAATGGTTCCGGGACGTGGACTGGGAGAGGACCCGGGCCTATGCCCTCGGGCTCGGGGGCGTCTATCTCAACCTCCGGGGCCGGGAAGCCAAGGGCATCGTCCCGCCCGGGGAAGATGCCGCCGGCTTAAAGGCCGAGCTGGTCCGCAAGCTGGCCGGGTTGAAGGACGGCGCTGGCGGCTCCACGGCCATCCTCCGTGTCTACGACCGGGATTCCGTTTATGCCGGGCCCTTCAAGGACAACGCCCCCGATCTCATCATCGGCTACAACGAAGGCTACCGGGCCTCCTGGGACGGGGTCACCGGGATCGTCAACGCCGTCGTCTTCGAGGACAACACCAAGGCCTGGAGCGGAGACCACTGCATCGACCCCGCCCTTGTCCCCGGAGTGTTCTTCTCCAACCGGAAGATCAGGACAAAAGACCCGTCCATCATGGATATCGCCCCGACGGCCCTCGAGCTTTTCGGCCTCGCTCCCCCGCCCCACATGGACGGCCGCGGGCTCATCGAGATCGCGGCCCCTGCCGGACCGGAAGAAAGGAAGTCATCATGAGCTCTAGAGGCCGGGCGGCCCTCAGCCGCCGGGAATTCATCAAGACCGGGGTCGCGGCCGCGACGGCCCTCGGGGTCGGCGGCGGGCCGCGCTTCGTGCCCAAGGTCTACGGCCGGGCGAGGACGGCGAAGAAGATGATCGTCCTGGGACTCGACGGTCTCGACCCCGGGCTGACCCGGAGGTGGATGGACGAAGGCCGCCTGCCGGCCTTCAGCCGGCTCCTCCGCGGCGGGGGGGATTTCAAGGCCCTCGGGACCAGCCTGCCTCCCCAGACTCCCGTGGCCTGGTCGAACTTCATCACCGGCATGGACCCCGGCGGGCACGCCATCTTCGACTTCATCCATCGCGACCCCGCTTCGTACTTTCCCGTCTTCTCGTCAACCGAGACCACGGGCGCCGCGAAGACCGTCCGCATCGGCAAAACGATCTTTCCGATCTCGAGCGGGCAGGTCCGCAGCCTTCGCAAGGGGAAGACCTTCTGGCAGGTCCTCGAGGAGTCCGGCGTCCCGTCGACGGTCTTCAAGATGCCTACGAACTACCCGCCCGCCGATTCGAAACAGAGAACGCTCGCGGGCATGAACACGCCCGATCTCAAGGGCTCGTACGGGATCTTCAGCTACTACACGAACGAGCGGCGGGACATCCTCCAGGAAGCGGGCGGAGGGGGCCGGGTCCACGATGTCTATGTCGTCGGCAACCGCGTCGAGGCCGGACTGCCCGGCCCCGTCAACACCTTCCGCACGGATGCCCCTGAGGCGGTCATCCCTTTCCAGGTCTTTATCGATCCGGTGAACGCCGCGGCCAAGATCAAGATCCAAGCCAACGAGTTCGTCCTCCGGGAAGGCGAATGGAGCGGGTGGCAACACGTCCGCTTCAACCTCATCCCGACGCAGAGCGTCAGCGGAATCTGCCTGTTCTACCTCAAGGAGGTCCGCCCCAAGTTCAAGCTCTACGTGTCCCCCATCCACTTCGACCCGGCCCGCCCGGCCCTGCCCATCTCGACCCCCCAGTCCTACGCCCCGGAGCTCGAACGCCGCTT
>JAWOHF010000184.1:0-4446 GCA_046496285.1 Candidatus Aminicenantota bacterium | reverse complement strand
GACACGGGCGTCTGGCGGGAGTCTATCGTCCTCTTCATGCCAACTTCCCGCTAGCCAAGTAGCCTCTTTTGCGGGAATTGTCCCGTTCTGTGGAACGGGACAATTCCCGCAAAAGAGGCTACTTGGCTAGCGGGAAGTTGGCATGAAGAGGACGATAGACTCCCGCCAGACGCCCGTGTCTGAGCGGAGCCGCCGCATGCGGACCCGCACGTACGGTGGTGGGGCACCCGTGAACTGACCTACCGGGTCAGTTCACGGGGAGCCGATTGGGCATCCTCGGCCGCCCTCTGAACAATTCGCTGGGCCACTGACCGTATGGCCTCAAGTTCCTGCGGTAACTTCAGGGATTGCTCCGCGTACCTGAGGGCGAGCTTCGAATGTGTGATCGCGGCTTGTCTCATCTCGTCATGGCCAAGCAGCGTGAGGGAATGAAATGCCTTTTGCAGCCGGATCGCCACCTCGACTGAAGGCGCGCCATCGCGGGCAATCGCGTTGAAGGCATCATCGAACATGTCATTGAGCGAAATCTCCATAATCGCTACGCGATCGTATTCGATGGTGCGGTTGTCGTTCTCCTCACAGGCCTGTGCCCAGCGCACGAAAAGGCGGACAAAGGTTCCGATGATGTCGATCGCAGTGCCCGGGTCGTTCACAGCGGGCGACAGGGCACGGCTGGCGATTTCGGACAGGACGATCAGGCCGAAACGGGGATCCGACTCAAATGTTCTCTGATCGGCGATCATAAAGGCCTCGACGATGATCTTCGGAGCGCGCGCGCTACTGGGGATGTCCTTCTTCGTGATGTACGCCAGAGGGCTTCCTGGAGTGGCAAAGGCGCCTGGAAGGGCACAGATTGAGATCGTGCTGTCAATCTTCTCAGCCAGCCGCTGCAGCTTTGCAACGTCAATGTTTTGGACAAATCCGACGGTTTCCGGACAGACGGCGGTTCCCTGGCCAGCGGCGGTTGCCCTTGCGGCGCCCAATGTTGGGAGCTGAGCCTGCCTTTTTAGTGCGGCATCCGTTGCGGCTTCCACCTTTTCCATCGTATTGTCCAGCCGGCCGAGCCTCGCTATTCGATCAACCCAACGCACGAAACTGAAAATGACAATGGCGAATACGACAATCGTGATCAGAAACAGGACGAACCGGCCCGGTTGCCCGTAAAATCCGTTGAGCATCGCGCCCAGGGCGACGATGCTGAATATGAACGCGCCTATGAACGCCGACAATGCATTTTGCGATACGTCGTCACTGACCACCAAAGGAAATGAATGCGGTGTCGCAGAATTGCTTGCGGATCCGTAGGCCGACAACATCGCACCCACGGAAAACACCGCAATGACGAGCATGCTGGCCGATATGATCGCCAGCAGAGTCTCGATAGATTCCGAATTGATATCCGGAAAAAATTGTGGTGCCACGAAATGATCAGCGAACTTAGCGACAAATGCCGCGCCGAGAGAGAAGACACAGCTTATCAACGGTTTCAGCCAGAGATGTTCTCGAAGCCGGGCTAAATAGAATCTGACTATATTACGCTTTCCCAGACTGGACCTTGATCTTTGACTCATGATGCCTCACCAACGTGTGCCTGAACCTTTTCAGGCGAGTGTTAAGCTCTCCGGTCTTGTGTATCAGACTGCCGTGAGCCTTTCCTTCAGCTTGGGCACGGCTGCTTCCACCTGTTTGAACACATCCTCCGCCTTGTCGAAGTCCAAGATGCGGATGCCGACAAGTCGTGGGTTGAAATAGATGTCGGGCGGATGTTTCTCGATCATGGCCATGGTATCAACGTTATGGATAAAACGATAATCCGGCCCGCGGGCGATGTCAAGCGCGGCGGAGGTCCAAGGCGTCTATTTTCCGATAGGCGACGTCGAACATCCGGGATGTCAAGACCTTGCGCGGGGCCCGGCCTTCCCCTAGAATGGACGCTCGGGGCTATGGGACCATGACCAAGTTCCTCTTTCGGGCGTTGCTGGCGGGCCTGGCCTTTCTTGTTCTTTTGGTCGCCCTCAACCGCTTCGACAAGCGCGGCGCCCCGGCCGCGTTCGGCGAAGGCGACCTGCCGCCGTCGTCCCTCGAGGCCTCGAACGGCGCGTTCTGGCTCCTGTTCCTCGGCGAGCCCGAGTCCGCGGGCCTTGACATCGAGCGCAAGGTCCCCGAGTACCGCGACCTGCTGGGCCGGCTCGAGCGCGTCGAGCGGCTGACGTGGCAGATGCCGCCGCGCAGCCGGTCGCTGGGCGGACGCTACTGGCAGCTGATCTCGGACATCCCGTTCCCGCAGCCGCCCGACCGGGACTGGCCGGGATTCCTCGCCGCCGAGCGCGCCCGCCTGACGCGCCTGCGGGTCGAGCTCCCGATCCTCCTCCAGCGCTACGAACGGATGGTCCGCAGCGAAACGATCGCCGACTTCGGCTACCGCGTCGAGTGGGACCGGCCCTACGCCCTGCAGTCGTTCATCCTGGCGACAGGTCGGCTGCGCGCGGCGCTGGCCGTCATCGACGCCGAGGGCGGGCGCTGGGCGCATGCCGCCGAAGAGCTCCTGACCGCGTTCCACTTCGGAGAGCGCCTGGCCGGGGCCGCCCAGAGCGCTTTCTTCTACGATCTCGGCCGGGCCCTCGTCGATACGGCCCTCGAGGCCCTGGCCGGCCTGCTGAGCCTGCCCGGCTGCCCGCCGGAGGTCGCGGTGTCGCTTCTCGCCGGGCTCCCCCCTCTCTCCGCCGACCGCTTCAGCGCCCGGGCCGCCCTCGTAGGCGAATTCCTGTGGGCCTCGGAAAGGATCGAGCGCGGCGACCGCTGGCTGCAGAGCGAGATCGCGCTTCGCGAGATCGTCCCGGGCCGGCGGGGCGACCAGGCCCGGATGGCTCTGAACGTCCTTTTGGCGCGCGAGCTGGGCACGGGCTCCTACCTGCGGCTCCGCGAGGCGGCCTTCGAGCTCTTCCTGATGAAGAACAGGACGCGAGGGTATTTCCGCGACGGCCTGCGCCGGCTCCTGGCCCTCGACGCCTCTCCCCCGTTCCGCTGGAGCGCGTCCGGCGAGGGCGCCCCTTCGTTCAAGGGCCTTAATTTGTGGTGGCTCTGGAACCCGTCGGGAAAGCTTTATTTCGAGGGCCTCGATCCCCTCCGGCAAAAAAGGTCAGTCGAGCGAAAGTTCCTGACCCGGGCCTTCTATGACCTGGTCCGGATGGCCGCCGCACTGCGTCTCCGCGGGAATGGGGCGGGAGCACATGGAGCCGACGCGGCCGGCGCTTGGCCTGAGGGGCTCGGCCCCCACGACGCCCGCGATCCCTTCACCGGACGCCCCTACGGCTGGGACCCGGCCCGGGGCCTGCTCTGGAGTGCCGGCCTCGACGGCAAGGACGACCGGGGCGACCCCGCGCGCGATCTGGTCCTGCCGGTCTCTCCAAGATAAGAGCCGTCCCGCGAGTTTCCTTGACATCCTGTCGAGCCCGGGAATATGATCGTCCCGGACAGGAGGGTAGATCGATGGCTCTTGCTTCCGGAACACGTTTCGGTCCCTACGAGGTCGTCGCGCCGCTCGGCGCCGGCGGCATGGGCGAGGTCTACCGGGCCCGCGACGAGCGGCTCCAGCGCGACGTGGCCGTCAAAGTGCTTCCCCCCGCGGTGGCCGGCGACCCCGACCGCCTGGCCCGCTTCGAGCGCGAAGCGCGGGCCCTGGCCAAGCTGTCGCACCCGGCCATCCTGTCCATATTCGATTTCGGCAAGGCGGGTGAGACGACCTACGCCGTCACCGAGCTCCTCGAGGGACAGACCCTGCGCGAGCGGCTCGCCCGCGAAAAGCTGACGTGGCGGCGGGCCGCGGAGATCGCGGCGACCGTCGCCGAGGGCCTGGCCTCGGCCCACGGCGCGGGCATCGTCCACCGCGACCTGAAGCCCGAGAACATCTTCATCACCCGGGACGGCCGGGTGAAGATCCTCGATTTCGGGCTGGCCCGCGTCGAGCCGGCCCGGCCCGAGCCCGCCGGGGGAGCGACGCTCTCTCTCGAGCCCGCCGACACCGTGCCCGGGGCCGTGCTCGGCACGGTCGGCTACATGGCCCCGGAGCAGGTCCGCGGCGAGCCCGCCGACGCCCGCTCCGACATCTTCGCCCTGGGCTGCCTGCTCTACGAGATGCTGACCGGCCGGAGAGCCTTCAAGCGCGACACCGCGGCCGAGACGATGACCGCCATCCTCAAGGACCCGGTCCCCGAAGTGGCCCTTTCCGGCACCGACATCTCCTCCGAGCTCGACCGTATCGTCGGCCGTTGCCTCGAGAAGAGCCCCGCGGAGCGCTTCCAGTCGGCGAGCGACCTGGCCTTCACCCTGCGCGAGCTGGCCAAGCCGGGGGGCCGCGGCACCCAGCCGGCCCCGGCGTCCGGACGCCGCCGCCGTCTCGCCTGGATCACCGCCGCGGTCCTGCTGGTGACGGTCGCCGCCGTATTC
>JAWOHF010000067.1:0-7677 GCA_046496285.1 Candidatus Aminicenantota bacterium | reverse complement strand
AGGCCTTTTCGAGGTTCCTGCCGGCCCTCAGCGGCCAGTACACCCAGAACCTGGCCGAGAAGCTTTTCTATCTGGAATTCCCGTCCATGATCCCCGGCCAGCCGGCCCAGCGGGTGGCCATCGACTTCACCAAGGACTACCAGATGGCCCTGTCCTTGTCGCTGCCCCTTTTTGCCGGCGGCCGCCTCAATTCCGGATATAAGCAGGCCCGGGCCAACCTCGAGACCAACCGGGAGTCGGTCCGCCTGTCCGAACAGGAAACCATCTTCGACGCCAAACGGTCCTTCTACGGATACCTCCTGGCCCGGGACCTGTTCGAGGTCGCGACCGAGAACCTGGAGCTGGCCGAAAAACATTTCGACAACGTCAAGAGCCTCTACGAGGCCGGAATGGCCTCGCGGTTCGACCTTCTACGGTCCGAGGTCGAGGCGGCCAATCTCCGGCCTCAGGTCATCAGGGCCAGGAACGGCCTGACCGTGTCCGAGCTGGCCCTGAAGACGGCCCTCGGTCTCGACCTCGATACCCCGGTCGCCGTCGAGGGGGAGCTGGCCGACATGCCGCTCGAGGTGGACATCGATCAGGCCCTCGAAGAGGCCCTCGCCGGGCGTCCCGAGCTTCGCCAACTCGACCAGCAGCGGGTGATGGCCGGCGAGATGTTCAAGATCGCCCGGGGCTCCTTGCTGCCGACCCTGGCCATCGGCGGGGCCTATAACTTTTGGGCCGATAATTTCAATTTCAACAAAGGCACCTGGCAGAATTTCTACTCGGTCAACCTGTCGCTCAGCCTGCCCCTGTTCGACGGCTTCGAGGCCCGCTCGCGGATGGGTCAGGCGAAGGCCGTCATCCGCGAGATCGAATGGACCCGCAAGGGCCTCGAGGACATGGTCGCCCTCGAGGTCCGGCAGGCTGTCCTGAACCATCGCCAGGCGCGCGAAACCCTCCTGTCCCAGGAGAAGAACGTGGAGCAGGCCCGGGAGGCCGTTCGGATCGCCGAGCTCAACTTCTCGGAGGGTTTGATCACCAACCTGGACGTCTCGACCGCCCGGGTCGCCCTGAGCGGGGCCGGGATCAACCGTCTCCAAGCCCTCTATGACTGTGTCATTTCCCGGGCCGAGCTCGACAAGGCCCTCGGCAGGGGCCGGTCGGAGAGCCCCGCGAACCAACGGAGGACTTCATGAACAAGAAGAACGCTCAACGCCGCATCGTCGTCGGGACCATCGCCGCGGCCCTTCTCTCGGCCGCCGTCTCCTGCCGGCAGGCCGGTAAGCCGGAGTCCGCCGCCGGGGCCTTCGGCGCCACGCCGGTCAAGGTCTTCAGGATCCAAAGGGACCGGATCTCCGAGAAGCTGACATACACGGGGACGCTCGAGGCCTTGAGGAGCATCAACATCACGCCCGAGGTCGGCGGGAAGATCGCCCGCATCCACGTCCAGGAAGGACAGCGCGTGGCCCAGGGCCAGCTCCTGGCCGAGCTCGAGACCGAATCCATCCGGCTGCAGCTCAAGCAGGCCGAGGCCGGGTTGGCCGTGGCCGAAGCCGGCTACGTCGACGCCCAGCGGAACAAGGAGCGCATGGACCGGCTCGTCGCGGAAAAGGCGGTCTCCGAGATGCAGCACGAAAAGGCCCGGCTGGCCTACGACTCGGCCGCGGCCCAGCGCGAACAGGCCCGGGCGGCCCTCAACCTGGCCCGCCACGCCCTCGACGTGTCGATGATGAAAGCCCCGTTCGCCGGCGTCATCGCCTCCAAGAACGCCGAAGTCGGGGACGTCATCAACCCGATGATGAGCGGGTACGGGTCGGCCTCGGGCGTCTTGACCCTCATGGACTACTCCCGGATCAAAGTCGTCACCGGGATCTCTTCGCACGACATCGGCCGCGTCCGCAAAGGCCAGGAGGCCATCCTTCGGATCTCCTCCCTTCCCGGCCGGGAGTTCCGGGGCCTGGTGACGGTCGTCAACCTGACGGCCGACCCTCTGAGCAAGAAATTCAGCGTCGAGGCGGTCTTCCCGAACTCCGACCTCACCCTCCGGCCGGGGACCTACGGTGACATCGTGTTCGAGGTCCGATCCCACGAGAACGCCTTGGTCATCCCCCAGAGGGCCGTTCTCTCCCATTCCTACGTCTTCGTCGTCGAGGGCGGCAAGGCCGTCCGCAAGGACATCTCCATCGGGCTCCAGGACGCGGCCATGGTCGAGGTCCTGACCGGCCTCGAGGAGGGGGCCCTGGTCATCGTCGACGGCAATTACGGGCTGGAACCGGGGGCCGCGGTCGAGATCCTCGAAGAGGCGGCGAGATGAAGCTCCCCGAGTTCTCCGTCAAGCGCAAGGTCACCGCGTCCATGATGGCGGCCATCCTGGTCGTCCTGGGCGCCATCTCGTTCACCCGACTCGGCCTCGATTTCTTCCCCGACCTCGAGTTCCCGACGGTCTCGGTCGTCACCTCCTACCCGGGGGCGTCCTCGGAGGACATCGAGAACATCCTGACCCGGCCCCTCGAGCAGGTCGTCAGCTCCGTCAACCGGGTCAAGAAGGTCGCCTCCATGACCTCCGAGGGGGTCTCGGTCATCACCATCGAGTTCGAGTGGGGGACCAAGCTCGATTTCGCCGCCCAGGACGTCCGAGACCAGATCGGGCTCTACGAGCAGTACCTGCCCGAGGAGGCCGGCGAGCCTCTGGTCCTCAAGTTCAGTTTCAGCCAGTTCCCGGTCATCTTTTTCGGCGTCACGAGCGACTTGCCGGCCATGAGGCTCCGGACGGTCATCGAGGACGAGGTCGCCCCGCGCCTCGAGCGCATCGACGGCGTGGCCTCGGCCCGTGTTTTCGCCATGGACGTGCGGGAGATCCTGGTCGACGTCGACAAGGCCTCGCTCGAGAGCCGGGGGCTGACCCTCGATCAGGTCCTGATGGCCCTGCGGAGCGAGAACCTCAACCTGCCGGCCGGCAGCCTCGTCGAGCGCCACTCGGAGATCCTCGTCCGGACGATGGGCGAGTTCATGGACCTCGACGACATCCGCCGGACGGTCGTCGGCCTGACCGCGACCGGCGAGCCCGTCTATGTCGCCGACGTCGCCGAGGTCAAGGACACGCTCAAGGAGATGCGCTACGTCGCCCGCATCCAGCAGCAGAACGGCGTCTACCTCATCATCAGCAAGCGATCGGGGGCCAACACCCAGCAGGCCAGCGCGGCCGTCAAGAGAGAGCTCGAGGCCCTCAGGGGCACCATCCCGGGCAACCCCGTCTTCCACGTCGCCATGGACCAGGGCGACATGATCGAGCAGGTGACGACGAACACCGTCCAGAACGCTCTCGTGGGCGGCCTTATGGCCATCGTCCTGATCTTCCTCTTCCTCCGCAACTGGCGCCCGACCCTGATCATCGGCCTGGCCGTCCCCCTGTCCGTCATCACGACCTTCATCGCCCTCTACGCCGCCGGCTATACGCTGAACCTCCTGACGCTCGGCGGCCTGGCCCTGGGCATCGGCATGCTCGTCGACAACGCCATCGTCGTCATCGAGAACGTCTACAGGCACCTCGAGGAAGGGAAGGGGGCCGACGAGGCCTCGATGGCCGGCGCGGGCGAAGTCGGCATGGCCATCACGGCCTCGACCCTGACGACGATCGCCGTCTTCTTCCCCATGATCTTCGCCCAGGGCGTCACGGGCAAGATGACCCAGGCGCTCGGCCTGTCCGTCGCTTTTTCGCTGGTGGCCTCGCTGTTCGTCGCCCTGACCATCGTGCCCCTGTCCACGTCGCTTCTCTTCCGATCCGGCAGGAGCCTCAAGGCGATCTCCAAAGCCCCCGAGGAGCGTCAATTCGCCAAGGCCAAGGCGCTTTATCGGAAATGGCTCGACCGGGCCCTCCACAATCGCCGCTGGGTCGTCGGCGGCGCCCTCCTCGCGTTCGTCGCCGCGCTGGCCATCGTCCCCTTTCTGGGGACGGAGTTCCTCCCCTCCCAGGACCGGGACATGATCATGCTCAAGGTCCGCATGCCGGTCGGGACGGCGCTCGAAGAGACCGACCGGGTCGTCGCCATGGTCGAGAACATCATGGCCGGCATGCCGGAGATCACGATGATCTCCGCCCAAGTCGGCTCCCAAGTCGAACAGGACGCCGGGGACGCCGCGTCGAGCATGTCCAACGCCGGGACCCACGAAGCCATCCTCTGGGTCGGGCTGGTCAAGCGCGATCAAAGGACGATGTCCGACACCGAGATCCTGGAACGCATCCGGGGCCGGCTCCCGAGCCTGATCGGGGTCAAGTTCGAGGCCATCGATATGAGCCAGATGCTCCTGGGCGGGGCGGCGGCCCCGGTCGAGATCGAGCTCTTCGGCAAGGACTTCCCCGTCCTCAAGGACCAGGCCGACCAGATCGTCCGGATGATCTCGGGCGTTGAAGGGCTTCGCGACATCACCCACTCCATGGCTTCGGGCAAGCCCGAGGTCCAGATCCGCATCGACCGGGAGCGGGCCTACCGGCTGGGCCTGTCGGTTTACCAGGTGGCCAACACCGTCCAGACCGCCACCCTTGGCAAGGTCGCCACGCGGTTCCGGGAGGGCAGCGACGAGATCGACGTCCGGCTCCGTTTCAAGAAGGAATACCGGGACAGCCTCGACGAGGTCCGGCGCATCCCCATCCTGACCCCCTCCGGCAGGATGGTCTCTCTCGAGGAGGCGGCCGTGATCGAGTCCGCCGAAGGGCCGATCACCATCAACCGCGAGAACCAGGCCCGGCGGGTCTCGGTCACGGCCAATATCGCCGACCGCGACCTTGGCAGCGTCGTCCGGGACATCAAGGGCCGCCTGGCCGGCTTCGAAAGAACCCTGCCCCCCGGATACTTCCTCGAATACGGCGGCGCCTATGAGCAGATGCAGGAAGCCTTCCTCATCCTGGCCGGGGCCTTCGCCCTGGCGGTCCTGCTGGTCTACATGATCATGGCCTCCCAGTTCGAGCACTTCACCCACCCGTTCATCATCATGTTCGCCGTCCCCCTGGGCATCATCGGGGTCATCATCGGGCTCCTGGTCACCGGCCGGACGGTCAGCCTGGCGGCCCTCATCGGGGTCATCATGCTGGCCGGTATCGCCGTCAATAACGGCATCGTCATGATCGACTACATCAACCAGCTGATCAAGCGCGGCGTCGACCGGCGCGAGGCCATCCTCCAGGGGGCGACGACCCGGCTGCGGGCCGTCGTGCTGACCGCCCTGACGACCATCCTGGGCTCCCTGCCGCTGGCCTTCTCCCGGTCCTCGGGCTCCGAGTTCCGGGCGCCCATGGGCGTGGCCATCGTCTTCGGCCTGACGGCGACGACCCTGCTGACCCTCTTCGTCATCCCGGTCATCTATAGTCTATTCAACAAGATAAGATTCAAGGAAGAGAAGACCGCGGTTTGACGCGGCGCCCGTAAGAGCCGGGGCTCCCGTCAGGCCTTGTACTTGAGAAAAGCCCCGATCTGCCCGTAGCGGTCGAGCTTCGAGGGCGGAGTGACGTGCTTGACGGAACCGTTCCGCTTCAGGACGGTCTCGATGGCCTCGTCGACGACGTCCCGGACGATGTCCGTTTTTTTCCCGCAGACGGGGCACTGCAGCTCCTCCAGATAAAAGAACCCGTGGGTGGGGCAGAGCCGGCCCGGCCTGGAGAAGTTGTGGGTGACGACCAAGGTCTGGACCTCGAACTGGTTCAGGCGGCGGATCGTGTCCCGGAGCCCGGAGGCCGCGAGGCCGCCGCGCTCGATCTCCGCGACCAGCTTCTGGACGATGTCGTCCTCTTCGGCCTTGCCGAGCGCGGCCTCGGCGGCCAGGGCCTCTTTGAGCATTTTGGCCGGCGGGTCATTGGGCCTGGCCTTGAGCCGGGCCTTGATCTTGTCACGCAGGGGCTTCTGGAGATGGCTTTCGAGGTCCCCGCAGAGACTGTCCTCTCCGCCCACGAAGAGCCGGTCGAAAGGCTGCCGCTTGTAAAGTTCGGCGGTCTTGGCGGCCGTTTTCTTGAGATGGCCCTGGAGGCGGGCGTCCAGGCGCCGCTCGATCCGCTTGGCCTCCGTGCCCTCGAAGCCGCCTTCCTTGACCCGGGCCGGGACGTCGCTCTTGAGCTCCGCCAGGGGACGGGCCTCACCCAAGGAAACGTCGAACCAGCGCGCCTCACGGCGGTCGACGAGGACGGCGCAGATGGACTTGTACTTGTCGAGGATGGCCGACAGCGGCCGCACGTAGAAGTTCGTGTCGAAGATGATCCGGTTCCGCGGCCCGTGCGGCAGATCGATGTCCATCCGGAAATCTCTCCGGCTGCACGAGAAAGTGGCCAGGCCGGCCGCGTTCGAGGAAGACAGGCTCCGGGAGGCGGTCTCCTCGATGAGGGCCAGATCCCGGCCGAGGGCCTCGGCTCTTTCCCGGCCGACGCTCAGACCTTCCAGGCGGGCCTTCGCGTCGCTCAGCAGGTTTTTGAGGGACAGATGGATCTCCTTCTTCGTCGACCGGCCTTTGTCCGTGTCCAGGTAGAACGACGTCACGAGCTCTCCCTGGCTCTTGAACCTGGCGAGGGTCTCGATCTGCGAGCGGCCTTGGAATCTCATTCATCCTCCTTGGGTGATATGGGGGGGCGTTCCGTCCCGATGATGGCGGAAGACAGGGGATATCATCAACGAACTAACAATAGGAGCCGCGGCCACCTTTGTCAAGAGGGCCTCGGGGATCGCCTTCGGTCGCTGCGGTGATTCCTGGCGCCTACGAGCGGGCCGGGCTCGGCGGCTCGCGAAACTCGCGGGATCGAGACCAGCCCTCTAGATGGCAGGCTCAGACATCGCGAGCCGTCCTCTGCGAGGATGCCCTCGTCCGGCCCCCTCTCCGTCTGAATCACCGCTTTAGGCTCTCTCCGGCGATCCCCTCGGCCCTGGCCTTAGCGGTCGCCTTCGGTCGCTGCGGTGATTCCGGGCGCCTACGAGCGGGCCGGGCTCGGCGGCTCGCGAAACTCGCGGGATCCGCACTAGCCCTGTGGTTGTCTTCGTCCGCTCAAAGCCGGCGAGTGACGCAGCGGAGCGGGGGCCCCCCGCCCGCGCGCAGCCGCTGATGCCGAAGAGCGCTTTGGAGCGGCGAGCACGGACGGGGGTGCTCCGCGAGAGGAACCGCCGGCTGGAGCGGCCTCTCTGTCCTTTACTCGGGCCGGGGGAATCGCTATAATAAGGGCTTCCTGAAGCTTAGGGGCCCCGGGCCCCGGCGGTGCGGAAGTGGCGGAATTGGCAGACGCGTAAGCCTCAGGAGTTTATGGCCGTAAGGCCTTGAGGGTTCGAGTCCCTCCTTCCGCACCATCTCTCCCTCCCTTAGCCTGATCTATTCACGAGCCGATCCGGCCGGGTGTCGCTTGATTAATGGCCTCTGGGGGACTACTCTAGAGTGGAAAGGACGGAGAAGCCCATGGCCCCAAACGCCCGCCGGAGCTCGATCCGTAAGCCCCTGCCTTCTCTCCTGTTTCTTCTGCTGAGCTTCTTTTTGACCATGAGCGCCTCGACGGCCTGCCGCCTCTACAATATCGAGAAAAAGCTCTCGCCGCCCTACGCCGAATTCATATCCAAGGTCGGACACATCATCACCCGGGAGGAGCGCAAGATCTTCCTCGAGCTCCCCGACGACCGGAAGGACGAGTTCATCGAGGAGTTCTGGAAGAGGCGGGACCCGGACCCCGACACC
>JAWOHF010000261.1:0-10260 GCA_046496285.1 Candidatus Aminicenantota bacterium | reverse complement strand
GGCCAGCTGCGGGTGGAGGGCCCGATCCATACGCTCGGCGTTGCCTTCGAACCAGCCTTCGATATAGTCGAGCGCGGCTTGGCGGATGGCCTCCCTCGCGGCTTCGTCGGTCGGGCGCGAAGAGGCGGCCAAAGACGCAAGGCCAAGGATGGCAAGGGACATGGCGATGGCGAGAACTTTTTTCATGAGCGACTCCTTAAAGGCAAAATCATTCCGCTTGAAAACACAGCAATAATCATGCCATGGGCGGCCCTGGCCGTATCCCGGTTCCCAAGAAGGGGAATTCGGGAGGGCTTCCCGCGAATGTCCGTTATCGGACGGCATCTGTCCGGAATCGGCGCGGCTTCCGGTCGGCGTCAGCGGCCCGGTGCGGGCGAGGGATCGAGGACCCTGCCGAGGATGCCGTTGACCAGGGACCACTCGGCCGTCTCTTGTTCCTGCTCTTTGAGGCCCTTTTCGGTCAGCCGGAAGTACCTGCGGAGCCGCTTGTTCCCGGTCATCTTCCACTCCGAGCGGACCAGGCCGTCCCTCTCCATCCGCTTGAGGAGAGGGTAGAGCATGGGCTCGGACCACTCCAGCCGCCCCCCGGACAGCCGGCGCACGGACTGGATGATCTCATAGCCGTAGCTCTCGCCGTTCTTCAAGATGGTCAGGACGAGAGGCTTGGTGGATGCGGCCACGAGGGCTTTGGAGATCGTGTTACTCATAGCGCAGTGACTCCACCGGATTGGCCAGGGCCGCCCGGATCGCTTGCCCGCTGACCGTCAGCAGAGCGGCCAGCAGGGAAAGGCCGGCGACCGACAGGAAGACGAGGGCCCCCGGCGTGACCCGATAGGCGAAGTTCGCCAGCCAGAGGCGCCCGACGGCCACGTAGGCCGTCGGCAGGGCGATGATATTGGCCAGGACGACCCATTTCAGGAATTCCTTCGACAAGAGGGCCGCCAGCCCCGTCTCGGACGCCCCGAGGACCTTGCGGATGCCGATCTCCTTGGTCCGCTGTTCGGCGGCGAAGGAGGCCAGGCCGAAAAGGCCCAGGCAGGCGACGAAGACGGCCATGGCCGCGAAGGCCGTGATGATCCGGCCGACCCGCTCTTCGTTCCGGTAGAGGGCGTCGAAGTTCTCGTCGGCGAAGAAGAAGTCGAAGCCGCGCTCGGACCGCTCCGCCCACTTCGCCTTGACCGTCGAGAGCGTCGCCGGGATGTCGTCTCCCCTGAGCTTCAGGGACAGGAAGCGGGCTCGAGGCGTCAGCTCGGCAGGGGCGGCCAGCCGCACGACGAGAGGGCCGATGGGGTCCCGCAGCGACGTGAAATGGAAATCCTTCAGGACGCCGACGATCTCCCTCATGTCGTCCGTATCGAAGCCGATCTTGCGGCCGACCGCGTCCGGGCCCCAGCCCATGCGCCGGGCCGCCGTCTCGTTGATGAGGAAAACGCCCCCGGCATCGGAGGCCAAGGACCGCGAGAAGTCCCGCCCGTGGACGATGGGCACCCCGTACGTTTTGGCGAAATCGAAATCGGACCAGATGGTCCACGCCGCAAAGCTGTCCCGTTCGGGCCTTCCCTCCATGAGGACGACCATCGACTGGACGACGCGGCCGGGCACCCCGCCCGTGACGGCCGCCTCCAGGATATTGGCGTCCGCCCTGAGGTCGTCGGCCAGCGCCCCGGCGCTCCGGCGCGCGGCCGCATCCCTCATGCTGACCACGAGCACCCGGCTCTTGTCGAAGCCGAGCTCGCGGGTCTTCATATACCGGGTCTGAGCGAGGACGATCAGCGTGGCGGCCATCAGGACGATCGAGACCGAGAACTGGAAGACGACCAGGACGGCGCGAAAGGAGGCCCGCTTCAGCCCTCCCCCCAAGCTCCCCTTGAGGACGGCCGCCGGGCGGAACGCGGACATGAACAGGGCGGGATAGCTGCCGGCCAGGACCCCGGTCAGCAGGGCTAGGCCGGCCAAGGCCAGCCCGGAGGATACGCCGAGCCATGAGGCCGGGCTGATGGATTTGCCCGCCAAGCTGTTGAACGCGGGCAGGACCAGGGTGACGACGCCGACGGCCGCGACCGCCGCCAACGCGGACAAGAGGACCGACTCCCCGAGGAACTGGGCCATCAAATTCCCCCGGCGGGCGCCCAAGGCCTTTCGCAGCCCGACCTCCCGGCCCCGGCCGGCCGACCGGGCCGTCGCCAGATTCATGAAATTGACGCAAGCGAGGACCAGGATGAAGGCGGCGATGAGCGAAAAGGCGTAAACATAGCGGATATCGCCGACGGGCCCGATCTCGCCCTCGAGCCGGGAGCGCAAATGGATCCCGGTGAGCGGCTGGAGCCGGAATTCCATCTCCGACCCCGACCGCCGGAGCTCGTCCCCGGCGTGCTTGGCGGTCACGGCCGCCATTTTCGCCTCGACGGCGACAGGATCCGCTTTATCCCGGAGAAGGACATAGATCCATCCGGTCACTCGGGACCAAGTTTCCATGACCGGCCGGATCTCCGGCCTGGCCGCGACCGTGTCCAGAGAGACCAGGCCGTTGAACCGGAAATGGGAATTGGCCGGGACGTTGCGGATGACGGCCGTCACGACCAGGTCGGTGTCGTTGTTGAAATTGACGGTCTCGCCGACGACGTCGACCCGGCTGAAGATCGTCTTCGCGGTCTCCTCGGTGAGAACGAGGGACCCGGGGGAGGAGAGGGCGGACTTCGCCTCACCCGCCAGGAACGCGTGGGTGAAGAGGTCGAAGAACCCGGGGTCGGTGAAGTAGATGTCCCTCAGGTCATATCTCCGTCCCTCGACGACGGCCATCGGCGCGCCGCGCATCAGGCGGGCGTAAGACTCCACCTCCGGGATCTCCGAGGCGAACGCCGGCCCGGCCGGAAAAGGGGCCACGGCCAACTTCTCGGGGACGCCGCCGATCTCCTCGAACAGGACGACGCGGTGGATGCGGCGGGCGTGAAGGTGATGCTTGTCGTAGCCGAGCTCGTCCCGGACCCAGAGCAGGATCAGCAGACAGGCGGCCAAGCCGACGGCCAGGCCGGAGATATTGATGAGCGCATAGCCTTTCTGTTTCCGGAGCTTGCGGAGGGCGATCTTGCCCCAATTCCAAAGGAGGGCCGGCAGGACGCGCGGGCCTCTTCCGCGGGCCGGGCCGGCAAAACGGGATGTCGTCCGGGCCAGCCGGTAGTCGCCGGCCAGGGACTCCCCGGAGGCGAATTCTTCCGCGGCCCGCTCGAAGGCCTGCCTATCGCTCATCCCCTCGCCGATGAGGCCTTCGATCTTGTCGCGGAAGTAACCCTCGAGGTCGGCGGCGTCGCCGTCCTCGACGGCCGAGTGGCTCCTCAGCGACCTTGACCAGGACAGAATGGCCTTTTCCAGGTCGAAAGTGCCGCGGGTTTTGTCATTGACGGGATCGGTCATGGCTGCGCTCCTCGAACGCTTGGGAAAATTTCATACTTAACACGATTAAGTATGCAATCCCCGTGCCAGTTGCTTGTCCATTTTTCATGGCGGAGATGCCGCCGGGGCCTTCCTTGACCGTCCGTTTTCGAACGGCGGGTGTCCGGAATCGGCCTGATTACTCGTGTCGGAGGAGACGAGGTGTTCGGGCGCCACATCCGGAAGATCCTTCTCCCGCCCGATAGGACCCCTGAAGCGAAGCCGCTCCGGAATAGCGCGAAAAAACGTTCACGAATTTGACGATCCCGTCGCTGCCCTATGCCAAGGAAGGCGACATCATGGTTTTCCAGGAGATCCGGGGCACGTTCCTGTCCGAAGGGACGTTCCGGTTCATGCGGCCCTCCATTCGGGAGAATCCTTTTCTCACAGCTGCCGCCTCCGTTCCAGCGAAGCCCAGTAGGGCAGGGCGAAGGACTGGTTGACGGCCACCGCGGAGACTGTTCCGCTGAGGGTGTCTCCCTGCAGTCGAAGGCGCAGGAAAACCACATGCGGGGAGCGCCTGGCATCCTCCGTGGGGATCGACCCGAAAAATAGCCCGCTCAGCCAGCCGTTCCGGAAGCCCAGGGGGCCAAGGGGTGTGTTCATCGGTATCGGAGCTCCGGTTCGGCCGTCGATCTCGATGGTAACCTCCTGTCCACCCCTCATCGTTAACGTCATGGGCACATGTCCCTGGTATGTTTGGACTGCGCCCTGCCACTCTCCGACGAGCTCCAGGGGCGGGACGAATGCCGGAGGTTTATCTTCCGGAATCGCCGGCATTTCGGGAAAATCGGGGATCAGGGCGGCAAATGTCTCCCACTCGATCTTCCAAAGAGCGAACGCATCCGACAAGCTGGCGTTGCACAATAAGGCCACGGCCGAATTCTTCTCCGGAATCAAAGCCAGCCGCGACGTGGTCCCGGGAGCCGAACCGCTGGCGACGACGAAACGTCGGCCGGCCAGGTCGATAATTCCCCAGCCCATGGCCATGCGGGGTTCCCCGATCTCTCCGGCCCCTGAGGCGATCAAGGGCGAAGGCTCATGAAGCAAATCCAGGGAATCAGGACCGAGAACGGCTTTCTGGCCGGGAACGCGGTTATTCAAGTGAAACAGGCCGAAGCGGATCAGGTCGTGGACGCTCGCATGGACGGCCGAGGCGCCGTCATGATCATAGGCGAGGGGAGCCAGGGGGTTCCCCGCCGCATCATAGTTCTGAACCACGTGGGGAGCCAAATCGGGAGTGAAATGCACCGACGTCCGGCGCAGACCCAGCGGCGTGAAAACTTCTTCTCGCATGAACTGGGAGTATCCCTTGCCTGAGACGCGAGAGATGACGCGGTCGAGGACGCCGTAAGTGAAATTCGAGTAGACATACTCGCGGCCCTGTTCGTTGACGACGATCCCGTAGCGGCGGATCGATTCGTCCTGGGAGGGGGGGCGAGCGGCCTTGGATGTGTCGTAGATGTTCCAATGCATCGGCATCCCGGCTTCCATGTGGAGCATCCTCCTGAGGGTGACCTGGCGAGCGTCGCCCGCATGCACGGTCAGCTTGGCCTCGCCCAGATAATCATTGACCGGCCTGTCCAGGGCGATGAGCTTCCTCTCGGCAAGCACCATCAGGCCGGTCCCGGTGAAGGACTTGGATATGGAGGCCAGGGCATAGATGGAATCGGGAGTCGCCGGGATTTTCTTCTCCTTGTCGGCGTAGCCGAAGCTCTCCTCCCAGACGACCTTCCCGTTTTCGGCGACCGCGATAGAAACGGAAGGCGCTCCGCCCTTCTCCAGAGCTTCGAGGATCATGGCCCGGACCCTGGCGAAGCGCTCCGGGGCGCGGGGCGGCGTCGCGTTTTGGCCGGATCCCGGCTCCCGGGCGGTCAGGCTGACCAGGAATAAAATCAAGAGCAGCAGAACGAGCAAGGTGATTTTTTTCATCTCGGGTCACTCCTCTCGGGCTCGAATTTCAAGATATCCCCCGGCTGGCAGCCAAGCTCCCGGCAGATCGCCTCGAGGGTCGAAAACCGTATCGCCCTGGCTTTGCCCTGCTTGAGAATGGAAAGGTTCGAGATCGTTATGCCGACTCGCTCGGCGAGATCGGTGAGTTTCATCTTTCGCTTCGCGAGCTCAACGTCGAGATTCACGATGATGGGCATGGCGGCCTCAAATCGTCAATTCCTGCTCTTCGCGGAGCTCGTTCCCGAGGCGGAAAACTTCGGAGATCACGATGACGATGATCCCGCCGAGAAAGAGGCCGGGACTGAACGCCGAGTGGATAATCAACAACCAGGGGATCGCGGACCCCGTCACTTCGATAGCGCTCCGGAATAAGAGAAGGGCTCCTGCATACATGAGCAACTTGAAGATCGCGCCCCCGGCCAACGCGTACCCGACGATGCGAAGGCGTCTCGCGTTTTCGAGGGTGAACGCCTTTCCCCGGCCCACATCCCTGAGAATCCTCGCCAACTGCACGGTGCCGAGGAAGAAGAGCGCCCAGAGGCCGAGAACCCGGAGGCCGGCCGCGAATACCATTCCCCGCGGCATATTGAGGTGGGAGAACTCGCCGTAAATCTTATGGAGCCTGTAGCGCACGGCGCCGTTCTCCGTCTCCCATGGTCCGGCCGCCTGCTCCCGGGCCAGCGCAGGCAGCTCAAGGATTTCTGTTACCAGAACATCGCTCAGATCATCCGCCTTGACCATCGTGTAGATGAAGCTGCCGGTCGTATAGATAGTTCCGAGCAGGCCGATCCCGCAGGCAAGATAGATCGCCACCTTGGCGAAGCCCGTCACATGTTGAAGCTGGAGAAACCTCATGTTGGCCTCCTTTGGCCATCGTTTTTTCAATCACAGCAAAAGAAATATACGCTCCTTAATCTCGTTTGTCAATATATAATTATTGTTTATTAATAAATAATTTTTGTTTATCGGTTTTAAAGGTCTTCGCTGAACTTGACCTCCTGGAGGACGCAATAGATATCGTCGGCGTGGGCGTGGATACGGTCGAAGCTCGCCTCGCCCCGGACCCAGAGATGGATCAAAAGGCAGCCGCTTCCCGCGAATGTCCGTTATCGGACGGGGGTGTCCTTAATCGGGAATTTTCATTTCATTGTACCGCTCCAGCGAACATTTTTCTCCGCCCGAGCGTACATATGAGCAGGAGATCACTTCGGGAGGCCGCAAGCTGCAGGGGCCCGATGACAGGAGAAGCCATGTCCGACCTCGATAAAATAGCCCTCGGCTCGAGCTACCTGAAAACAGCCTGGCGCAAGATGAGGAGACAGAAGGGCTACGCCTTCATCAACATCGCCAGCCTGGCGGTCGGCCTGGCCGGCGCCCTGTTCATCTGGCTCTGGGTCCAGGACGAGCTCAGCTTCGACCGTTTCCACACCAACGCGCCGTCGCTCTTCCGCGTCGAGCAGGACCAGATCGGGGGGCAGGGAACCTTCCATGTCTACGTCACGCCCTACCCCATGGGCCCGGCCATCCAGGACGCGATCCCGGAGATCAAGACGGCGGTCCGATACGCTCCGACGGCCGGACTGCTCGTCCGCTACGGCGAGAAGAGCTTTTTCGAGGACGAGGTCAGGGCGGTCGATCCGGCCTTTCTCGAGTCCTTCACCTTCCCCCTCGTCCGGGGCGACCGGGCCAGCGCCCTCTCCGGCCCGCGCTCCATCGTCCTGACGGAGGAGATGGCCGTCAAGTACTTCGGGTCCGAGGACCCCGTCGGCAAGACCCTGGTCATCAACAACGTCCACTCCCTGGCCGTGACCGCGGTAGCCAAGGACGTGCCCGCCAACTCGACGATCACCTTCGGCATGCTGGTCCCGTTCGAGTTCCTGCGCTCCCTGGGGACCAACATCGACAGATGGGGGACCAACGCCATCATCACCTGGGTCGAGCTCGGCGATCCCGCCGCGTCCGCCGCCGTCGGCGAGAAGATCACCGGCTTCGTGGCCGATCTTTTCTACGAATCCCTGCGGGACAACCCCGAAGCCCTGGCCAGGGCCAGGAGCCGCCGGATGCCCCAGTTCATGCTCATGCCCCTCGTTGACATCCGCCTCAAGGCCGTTTTCGGCTTCGGCCGGACCACCGGGACGCTCCAGAGCGTCAAGAGCTTCTCCATGATCGCTCTGCTGGTGCTCCTCATCGCCTGCATCAACTTCATGAACCTGGCCACGGCCCGGGCGGCCGGGCGGGCCAAGGAGGTCGGGCTACGCAAGGTGTCCGGGGCGCTGCGGGGGAACATCGTCACCCAGTTCTACGGGGAATCGGGGCTCGTCACCGGCCTGGCCCTCGCGGCGGCCTTCCTGACCGTGGCCGTTCTCCGGCCGGCCTTCAATACGCTGGCCGGAAAGGAGATCCCTTTCGCCGCCCTCTTCTCCCTGCCGTTCCTTTTGGGGTTGCTGGCCGCGACCTCCTTGACGGCCCTGGTCGCGGGCAGCTACCCCTCGTTGCTGCTTTCCTCCCTCCGTCCGGCCTCTGTCTTCCGCGTCGGGGCCTCCCAGCGGGGCCGGAGCCCGCTCCTGCGCCGACTGCTCGTCACCGTGCAGTTCGGGCTGTCCATCCTCCTCCTGGTCATGATGGCGGTCGTCTACCGCCAGATCGACTTCATGCGGACCAAGGCCCTCGGCTTCGACCAGCAACGGCTGATCTATCTGCCTCTGAGAGGCGAAACACAGGTGTCCTATCCCGCCTTGAAAGCGGAGCTCCTCCGCAGCCCGCTCATTCCGGGAGTGACCGGCACGAGCCAGACCCCCACCTACATCTCCGCCAATTCGTGGGGAGCGGAGTGGGAGGGAAAGGATCCGGAGAACAGGGTCCTCATCGGGATCACCAACGCCGATTTCGATTACCCTGAAACCCTGGGGATCGATATGGCCGCCGGTCGGTCCTTCCGCCGCGAGTTCGGGACCGACGAGGGCGGGGCCTTCCTGGTCAACGAGGAGACGGCCAGGCTGATGGGCCTCAGCCCCAAGGACGCGGTCGGCAAATCCTTCACCTTTCAGGGTATCCAGGGGCCGATCGTCGGAGTGATGAGGAACTATCACTACACGCCCGTCCAGAACCCGCTCGAGCCCATGGCCGTCATCGCCCAGCCCGGCGTCGTGCGCTTCGGCATCGTGCGTCTCGGCGGCGGTGACGTCCCTGCCGCCATGGCCCAGGTCGAATCCGCCTGGCGGACCGTCAACCCCCAATATCCTTTCGACTATAGGTTCTTCGACGACGACTACGACCAGAGCTACCGGCAATACGAAAGAATGGGGGCCATCCTGAGGTGGTTCGCCGGGTTGGCCGTGGTCGTGGCCTGCCTGGGCCTTTTCGGCCTGGCCTCCTTCCTGGCCGAGCAGCGCCGCAAAGAGATAGGCGTTCGCAAGGTCCTGGGCGCTTCCTCCGGGCAGGTCGTTCTGCTGCTTTCGAAGGAGTTCGCCCGCTGGGTCCTGCTGGCCAACCTGATCGCCTGGCCGGTGGCCTATTTCGCGGTCCGGTCATGGCTTCAGAAGTTCCCGTACCGGACGGGCATCGCTCCGGGCCTTTTCGTCCTGGCGGGCGCCGCGGCCCTGGCCATCGCTCTCCTCACGGTCAGCGGCCAGGCCTTGAAAACGGCCCGCCGGAACCCCGCCGACGCCCTGCGCTACGAATAGGGGGAATCGCGCCGGGCCTGAATTGAATAAATCGGGGACACGCACCATGGGTACATGTCCCCCTTTTTATGCAACTTTTCAAGGCGGGATTGCGTCTCTCTAGGCGAAGGAGGCCGCGATGCTCAAGAACTACCTGAAGATCGCCCTCCGCAACCTGGCCCGGCACAAGGGTTATGCGTTCATCAACATCATGGGCCTGGCCGTGGGCATCGCGGCCAGCGTCCTCGTCGCCCTCTACGTCGTCGACGAGCTGGGCTACGACCGCTTCCACGAGAACGCCGACCGGATCCACAGGATCACCGCCGACTGGTCGAACAAGGGCGACTCGAAGATCCACCAGCTGGGGACGCCTTGGATCCTGGCCAAGACCATCCGGGAGAACTATCCCCAGGTCGAGGCCCTGACCCAGCTGACCGGCCCCCTCGGGGACGTCATCGTCAAGAAAGGGGACCTGGCCCTCAAGGAGACCGACGCCTACGCGGCCGACGCCTGGTTCTTCGACGTCTTCACCTTCGCCCTCGTCAAGGGGGACGCCCGAACGGCCCTGCGCGATCCCAACTCGGTCGTCCTCACCGAATCCCTCGCGGCCAAGTGCTTCGGCGCGGAAGACCCCATGGACCGAACGGTCGAGGTCCAGGTCGTCGGCCGCATCCAACCTCTGAAGGTGACCGGTGTCGCGCACGACGTCCCCGGGAATTCCCATTTCCGCTTCGGGATGCTCGTCTCCCTGGCCACCCTCTACCCGACGCCGAGCACGGGCTGGACCAGCAACAACCACACAACCTATCTCCTCCTGAGCCGGGGCGTGACCCGGGCCCTCATGGAGGAAAAGCTGGCCGAGATCGACCGGATCTACTTCGAGGGCGGGCGGGAGCACATCCCATGGATATGGACGCTGGAGCCGGTCACGCGCATCCACCTCCACTCCGACCTCGTCACCGGGAACCAGCCCAACGGCAGCATCGCCTATGTCCGGCTCTTCGCCCTGGTCGCGGTCCTCATCCTGGTCATCGCCGGGATCAACTTCGTCAACCTGGCCACGGCCCGGTCGGCCCGGCGAGCCCGCGAGGTCGGCATCCGCAAGGTCGTCGGCTCCCTGAGGAGCCAGCTCGTCGGCCAGTTCCTCGGCGAATCCGTTCTGATGAGCCTCGTCGCCCTGGTCCTCGCCGTCGGGCTGGTCCAGGCCGCGCTTCCC
>JAWOHF010000163.1:0-6375 GCA_046496285.1 Candidatus Aminicenantota bacterium | reverse complement strand
CTCGGCCGGCTGGTCCTCCGGTTCCCGTCGAAGGAGCCGGTGACGGACTACCGGCACGAGCTCGACCTGGACGCCGCCGTCGTCCGGACGGAATACTCCCAAGGGGGCGTCCGATTCACGCGGGAGGTCTTCGCCAGCCCCGTGGACCAGGTCGTCGTCGTCCGGATCACGGCCGACCGGCCGGGCCGGATCTCGTTCAAGGCCCAGCTCCAGGGCGAGCGCAACGAGGCCCACTCCAACTACGCGACCGACTATTTCCGGATGGACGGCCTCCCGCCCGACGGCCTCGTCGTACGCGGGAAGTCGGCGGACTACATGGGGGTCACGGGCGCGCTCCGCTACGAGAGCCGGCTCAAGGCCCTGCCCGAGGGAGGATCGATGAGCCTGGACTGGGACGAGCTCATCGTGACCGGCGCCGACGCCGTGACCCTGCTCGTCGCCGCGGCCACGAACTTCGTCAGCTATAAGGACGTCAGCGGCGATCCCCGAGCCCGCGTCGAGGCGGTCCTGCCGCCCGCGGCCGGAAAATCCTACGGCACCCTCAAGGCGGCCCACCTCGAAGAGCACAGGCGCCTGTTCCGCCGCGTGAGGATGGCCCTCCCGGCGACGCCGAATTCGCTGCTCCCGACCGACGAGCGGCTCAAGAGCTTCGACGGGACGAACGATCCCGCCCTCGGCGCCCTCGTCTTCCAGTTCGGCCGCTACCTTCTCATCTCGTCCTCGCGTCCGGGGACTCAGCCTGCTAATCTCCAAGGGATCTGGAACAAGGACATGAATCCCATGTGGGATTCGAAGTACACGACGAACATCAACACCGAGATGAACTATTGGCCGGCGGAGGTCGGCAACCTGGCCGAGTGCGCCGAGCCGCTGTTCCGCATGATCCGCGAGCTCACCGACCAGGGCAGCCAGGTGGCCCGGGAGAACTACGCCGCCGGCGGCTGGGTCTTCCACCAGAACACCGACCTCTGGCGCGTCGCCGCGCCCATGGACGGGCCGAGCTGGGGGACGTTCACGGCGGGCGGGGCCTGGCTGGCGACGCATCTCTGGGAGCACTATCTCTTCACCGGCGACAAGGCGTTCCTGGCCGAGTATTATCCCGTCCTCAAGGGCAGCGCCGAGTTCTTCCTGGATTTCCTGGTCCCGCACCCCCGGCACGGCTGGCTGGTGACCAACCCCTCGACGTCGCCCGAGAACTTCCCGGCCGTCCCCGGCCAGGAGCGGTTCTTCGACGAGATCACGACGTTCAGGACGACGACCTCGATCTGCGCCGGCTCGACCATCGATATGGCCATCCTCAACGAGCTCTTCGGATCCGTCGCCCAGGCCGCGGACATCCTCGGCGTCGACCGGGAGTTCAAGGCCCGGGTCCTGGAGGCCAAGGCCAAACTGGCGCCCCTGCAGATCGGGCGCAAGGGCAACCTCCAGGAATGGCTCGAGGATTGGGACGAGACGGAGAAGAGCCACCGCCACATCTCTGGGCTGTGGGACTTGTTCCCGGGCCGCCGGATCTCCCCGCGGCGGACGCCGCAGTTCGCCGAGGGCAGCAAAGTCGTCCTGGAGCAGCGCGGGCTCCCCGGCAACGGCTGGGCCTCGGCCTGGAAGGCCGCCTGCTGGGCCCGGCTCGGCGACGGCGACAAGGCCTTGGAGAACTTCACGTACGCCATGCATCAGTACACCACGAACAGCCTGTTCTCGATCTGCTCGCGGGCGATGCAGGTCGACGGCTCGTTCGGCATGTCGGCGGCCGTGGCCGAGATGCTGCTCCAGTCCCACGAGGATGAGCTGGCGCTTCTGCCGGCCCTGCCGGCCGCCTGGAAGGACGGGGAGGTCCAAGGCCTCGTCGCGCGCGGCGGCTTCGAGATTGGCATGAAATGGAAGGACGGGCGGATCTCGGAAGTGACGCTCCATTCGAAGCTCGGCCGCCCCTGCCGGGTGCGTTCTGGGGTTCCCCTCAAGGTGACCGCCGGGGGCCGGTCCTTGTCCCTGCGCCGGCCGGAGCCGGGTCTCATCGAGTTCAAGACCGAGCCGGGCGCCACGTATTTATTGACGCCCGCGGGGCGCTAGAAGCCATGGACAGGCGCGGATCCATGGGGACCGCCCGTTTCGCCATGGGATCTCAAGGCTGGATCGAAGCGTCCCGGGGCGTGATGATCTGGACCGGTCCGAACAGGCCCGATCTCATCAACGGCGGTATCTCCGTATAGACGGGACGCGTCTTTCCGCGGGGGACACGGCCGTAGGAGCTGTCCGACGTCGGGTCCGTCTGGATCCGGTCGAGGTTGCTTCGGGTGAAACGGTCCGATTCGGGCCTCAATGAATCGGCATTCAGCCGGTTGGCCCAGAGATTGGCGACCCGGATCTCCAGCCGATTCGATCCGCTCCGAACGGCTCCGGAGATCTCGACCCGATAGGGCGGCAACCAGACCACTCCCAGGTCTTTCCCGTTGACGGTCACCTCGGCGATCTCGGCCAGGTCGCCCAGCTGGAGGAACAATCGGCGCCTCGAGGCCAGCGCGGCCGGCAGTTCGAACGTCTTTCGATAGGTCGCGATCCCCGAGAAGGACCGGATCCCGGCCTCGGCCGAATCGGTCCAGCTCTGAAGTCGCCCGAACGTCGTTGTTCGAGGCGCTCCCCAGCCTTCGGGGAACTCGACCTGCCAGGGCCCGTCGATGGTCAGGGCCGCGGGATCGCCCGACGACGGGAACGTGTCGCGGGACAGCGGATCCAGCATCGGGCGCTCGGATGGCTCGGCCTTCCGGAACACGACGAAGACCGATCCCAGGGGCCCTAGCTCCACGCGAAGCTCGGTCCGGCCCCTCGCGACCGTCTTCCAGCCCCGGCAAGCGCTCCGTCGCCCGGAATCAGGCCACCAGAATTCGGGAGCCAGCCCTCGGGCCTCCGCGGCGACCCGGAACCGGCAGGTCAGACCCTGCGGCTCCTTCGTGGTATTGCGGATGAAATAGAATTCCGCATCTCCGGTCCTCCGATGGACGAAGTCCAGCGGGCCCAGGTCCCCTTCGGGCCGCCCGGCGATCTCAAAGTCCGGATCGACGCCGACTTCCCTGAGCGCCGCGGTTCTGTCCTGGGCGATGACGAACCGCCCCCGGCCGATGGACCTGACCTGGACCTGTGAACGGCCCGGCCGGTCCGGCACCTCGCCTCCGCCCCAGAGTTCATCGGCCAATCGCTTGATCTCCCGGTCCTGCTCTTCATGGCCATGAAGGCCCGGGGAGCGGGTCGGCCTTCGGTGGCCGATGACCGTGGCCCCCGCCTCGACCAGCGCACGGACCCTTTTCAGGGCCTCCAGGGGGATATGGTCCTGCTCCGGCAGCGCGAGGGCCGCGTAGCTCATCCCGTCCGGCAGCACGATCCGCCCTTCCTCCACCTTCATCCGCCGGAGGATCACTTCGGACGAACAGACGTCATAGTCGTTCGACGGATCGAGACCCGCCAATAAGGGCTTCTGCGGCACATCGCACAGCGGCGGATAGAAGTTCGGCGCCTGATCGCCGTAGAAATAGCACACATCGGCCACGAACCAGCCTTGGCGGAGCATGTGCGAGCACCGAGCCAGGTAGTCCATCAGGCCGCGGGCCATCGGCCACCAGGTCGCCGCCGGGTTGATGTCCGTGCCGGCGTGGTAGGCCCATCCCGGGAGCCCCGCCTCGGGCGGCGAGCTCGCGAACGTGTGCAAGGAGAAGCTATTCAAGCCCTCGCACAGCGCCCGGTCGGCGAGCTCCTTGTGGGCCAGGGGCCCGTCGATCCAGCGGCGCCAGGTGGTGAAGGCCTCCGCGTCGACCAAGCGCTTGTCGTAGACATGCGCGGCCGAGGCGATCTCCTTGACCAGGAAGATCCCGCGGTGCCGGATCCAGAACTCCCCGCGCGGGACGTCGACGGCCCCGAGCGCCGTGATCCCGTCCACCGGATTGGAATCCCAGATCGGAGGCCCCGGCCCGCCGGCCTCGGCGATGAGCTCCACTCCGTAGGCGTTCAGGAACTTCCGGCCGGTCATGTAATGCGATTCGATCAGACGGTCGCTCACCGTCTTCCGCCAATCGTAGAGGAACCGTTCCTGGGTCCCTTGATCGGCGAGCGTCCAGCCGGCGAGCAGCGGCAGGAACCGGACCACCGGGTATCCCGTCCGGCGCCGGAACTCGTCGGCCATGGATTCGGTCCAGGGCGTGAACCCGTCGAGCTCCATGCTGTCGAACTCCATCGCCCGGAAGCTCGTCCCCTCGAACGAGCTCCGCCCGAGCTCGTTCAGGATGGCGGTGACGATATGACGGAGATGGAATTCGGTGGCCCGGGGTTCGAAGAAATCGATCATCGGGCCGCCCGAATTCGGACTGGGCACGATCAACCGTTGCCCGTGGTTCGCGCAGACGAAACGGAGGATCGTCCAATCTCCCGCGGGGACGTCCCATCGCACCCGGCCGTCGGCCTCGACCTTGTTCGTAAGATCGACGACACGGCCCATGTCGGCGATCGTCTTCGACGCGCCCCCGGGCACGGCCAATACCGCCACTTCTCGCAGATAGAGGGGCCGTCCGCGCTCGTCGCGCGGACAAAGCTCCGGCAATTCGGGCAGGGGCAATCCCTCATGAAAACGCCTCGGGCCCGTGACGGCGGTCGCGGACTGATAGAGGCCTTTGCCGGCGTGCTCCGGCGGGATCCAGCTCCCGCCCGCGTTCCAGCCGCTCGAAGCCACCAGGCCGATCTTCAATCCGAGCCGGTCCGCCTCGCGGATCGCATGAGCGATCAGACGCGTGGACTCCGGCCCGAGGAACGCCGGGCCGGCCGGCACGCGTCTGTCGGGGTCGGCGGCCGCCGCCACGTCCCAGATCTCGCCGCCGCGCAGGCCGCCCCGGACCATCGCCTCCAGGTCGCGGGTGATCTGCTCCTTGGTGATCGATCCGTTGAGCCAGGCCCAGAAGCACCCGGGCCGGGCTTCGACCGGCGGATCGGCGAAGGCGGAGGGCGAAAGCCGGTCTTCGGCCCTGGCCGGGCCTTCGCGCCTCTCGGGCGAGGCCTGCGTTCGGGTATCGGCCGACGCTAAGGCGCGGTACGGCCAGTCGCTGCTCTGCAGCGCGACCGCCGCGAGCAAGATCAACCGGATCCAGCGGGTTAATTTGGGCATGTCGGTCCTCCGTGGAGCGCTTATGCTCCGGCCCATGCGGACATCTCGGCCGGCCTCCCCGGCCTGGCGTTCACGGCCTTGTGGCATTTACCCGGATTCTACATTAAAATCGGCTTTTGATTAAGCCAAAGGATCATTGCCAGCGCTTGAACGAGGGAGGTCCTATGAGCGTCCGCGCGCTAGCCGTTGTCATGGCCGTCCTTTTCGCCGGAGTGCCTGACGGGCGGGCCCGGTCCGTCCGGCCAGCCGAGGGGACCTTTCTCAACGCTTTCGACGGCGACCCCGGGACGCGCTGGAGCGACGGGTTCCCGCGCCGCAGCCCGTTCACGGGCAGCCCGGCCGCCTATCGCAGTGAAACCTCCCTCTGGCGCATCGACCTCGGACAGCCGACCGATCTGGCGAAGCTCGAGCTGCGCGTCGTCCGCCGGGTCTGGTAAAGGTTCGATTGTACCGTCCGTTTTCAGCCGAAGCCCTCTTTGAGGCTATCCCGGATTCGGTCCAAACCATCACGGTGCTGGACCGCACGAAAGAACCGGGCGCCCTCGGGGACCCGCTCTACATCGACGTTTGTGCGGCCAGCCTCGAGTTCGGAAAAGCATACAAGATCCTTGGCGGCCGTTATGGACTGGGTTCCAAGGAATTCAATCCGGCCATGGTGGTCGCCGTCTTCGATAACATGAAAGCGGAAGCCCCCCGGAACCATTTCACCGTAGGGATAAACGATGATGTCACCCACACTTCCCTGGGAATCGGGGGGAGTCTGGATGCGACACCGGCAGGGACCATCCAGTGCAAATTCTGGGGCATCGGTGCCGATGGCACGGTCGGGGCCAACAAAAGCGCCATCAAAATCATCGGCGATAATACCGACATGTATGCCCAAGCCTACTTCGCCTATGATTCGAAAAAATCCGGCGGGGTGACCATTTCGCACCTGCGCTTCGGTAAAAAGCCGATCCAGTCCACCTATCTGATCGACACCGCCGACTATATCGCCTGCCATAAAGAAAATTACGTCGAGATTTACGATGTGCTCGAAGGCATTAAAACCGGCGGGATTTTCGTCCTCAATTCGCCTTGGTCGCAGGAAGAAATGGATGAAAAACTGCCGGCGGCGATGCGTCGGACGATTGCGCAGAAAAAGCTGAGATTTTATAATATCGATGCCGTCAAAATTGCCGCTGAAGTGGGCTTGGGCGGCCGCATCAACATGATCATGCAGACCGCCTTTTTCA
>JAWOHF010000133.1:0-5138 GCA_046496285.1 Candidatus Aminicenantota bacterium | reverse complement strand
GCCGCAGGTCGCGGTCCGCGGTCTTGAGCACGTAGTGGTAGACGCCCGACGCGGCCGCACGGCCGGCGTCGTCGCGGCCGTCCCACACCACGCGGTGGGGGCCGGCGGGCCGGCTGCCGTCCGCCAGGGTGCGCACCAGGCGACCCCGCCCATCGTAGATCTTCAGGGGCCGTCGCGGTCTATGCCGTGGTATCTCTCGTCCGCGGCGACGTCTCGCGTTTCGCCCTGACCGCCGTCCTCCTCGCCGCCTATTATGCCTTTATGCTCCACCCGGCCGTCAAAAAAGAAGCCGCCCGGCGCAAGTCCCTCAAGGGCCCCCGGGAACCCTAGCCTCGGGTTGTCCCTCTCTTTCGGCTGCGGGAGAAGGGGCCGCAGGGGTGTCCTTGACGGGAGCATAAAGCGGTGATTTAGCGGGCCCGGGACGGATACGCGGCCCATCCCAACCGGATCCGGACCGGGAACGCGTGAAGAATCACCGCGCGGACGGAAAGGATACCCCGAGGCCCGATCACCCGCAGCCTGGGGGGAAGCCCCCGGGTTTACTTTTGCGGCCGAACGGGCTATGATTTTGAGGCGAACCCAATGAAATCAAGGAGGCCTTGATGCCCGTTTTCCGGACACGCGCCCTGGCGCTCTCGTTCCTCGTTCTCGCGCTCCCCGGGCTGGCTCTCTCCCAGGCCCTCGACCGCGACCTCGAGAAAGCCCTCGGGTCCATCCGCCCGATGGACGCCTACGAATACACCAAGACCCTGGCCTCTCCCCAGTTCGCCGGGCGCCTGACCGGCCACGAGGGATACACCGCCGCGGCCCGTTGGGCGGCCGCCAAATTCCGGTCCTGGGGGCTGAGATCGATCGCCTCCCAAGAGCCCTTTCTCCAGCCCTACCCCTCTCCCTACACGATCATCGACCGGGCCGAGATGATCCTCCTCCTTCCGGATGGCAAGGAAATGAAGCTCGCTCCCGAGAGGGACTTCCTGCCTTTGCTCTTTGCCGACGGCGGTGACCGGACGGCCGAGGCCGTTTTTGCCGGCTGGGGCATCTCGGCCCCGGAGATCGGCTATGACGACTACGCCGGGATCGACATCAAGGGCAAGTTCGTCTTCTGTTTCCGCGGCACCCCCGACGGCGACCGCAAGTACCAGCACCACGACGAGCACCGGACCAGGATGCGGACGGCCCTCGAAAAAGGCGCCCTCGGCATCATCTATATCTATACCGATATCGCCTCCAACCCCAACGGCGACTGGCTCGAGGGCTTCACGCCGGCCATGATCAGCGACAAGGTCATGGACGCCGTCCTCGAGGAGAAGAGATCCACGGCGGCCGAGCTCCGCAGGTCCCTGACGACCTTCAAGCGGCCGCTCTCCTTCCCGCTTCAGACCAGGGTCAAGCTGACCGTCGCGTCGCGGCATTTCCCGCAGGCCGTCGGCTACAACATTGTCGGTTTCGTCGAGGGCTCGGACCCCAAGCTCCGGCAGGAATGCCTGGTCGTCGGCGGGCACTTCGATCACTGCGGGACGCATATGGGCCTGCTCTTCCCCGGGGCCAACGACAACGCCAGCGGCTCGGCGGCCGTCATGGAGGTCGCCCAGGCCTTTGCCGGCCTGGCCCGCAAGCCGAAGCGCTCCGTGGCCTTCGCCCTCTTCGGAGGCGAGGAGCTGGGTCTGCAGGGTTCGACCTTTTTCGTCGACAACGTTCCGGCGCCTGTGGGCCAGATCGACGCCATGATCAACTACGACATGGTCGGCGCGGGCGACGGGCTGAGGGGCGGCGTGAGCGCCGAGCCGGCCGCCTTCAAGGAGACCATCGAACGGGCCGATAAGCACGTCGGCATCCTCCGTGGCCTGAGCATCATCCGCAATGTCGGGGTCCGGGGGTCGGATTTCGCGCCGTTCTTCGCCAAGGGCATCCCGTCGGCCTCCATGGGCTCGAGCGGGCCGCACCTGTTCTATCATCAGACCGGAGATACGATCTTCCGCATCAATCCCGACATGATGGCCGAGGCGGCCAAGCTGGCTTTCCTGGCCGCCTATTTCTGGGCCGACCGGTAAAGGAGCGTCATGACCATCGGCAAAGAGGGCCTCAAGTTCATCCTCCCCTCGGCCGGGCTGGCCGCCCTGTTCGGAGCCCTCTCGTTCTGGCCGGCCGCCGGCTTCTTCCTCCTCCTCGCGGCGGCCTTCACGTTCTTTTTCCGGGACCCGCGGCGCACACCCCCGGAAGGCGAACACCTCCTCGTCTCCCCCGCCGATGGAATGGTCCTGTCCGTCGACGCCCTGCCTTCCCATCCGGACCTGCCGGGGCCCGTCAACCGGGTGACGATCTTCCTCTCTATCCTTGACGTCCATTTCGTCCGTTCCCCTCTCGCTGCGACGGTCTCCCGGATGGACTACAACCCCGGGAAGTTCCTGCCCGCCTACAAACCCGAGGCCGGGGAGGTCAACGAATCGCGGACGATGGTCCTCAAGGGCGGGAAGTCGGACCTGGTCATGAAGATGATCGTCGGGGTCGCCGCCCGCCGCATCAAGAGCTATGTCAGAGAGGGGGAGGCCGTGGACCGCGGCCGGAAGGTCGGCCTGATGTATTTCGGTTCGCGGGTCGAGATCTTCCTTCCCCGGGAAGTGGCCGTCATAGCCGCCCCCCGGCAAAAGGTCAAGGGCGGCGAATCCGTCATCGCCGAGGTCCGGCCGTGAAGATCAAGGAACCCCAGAAGGGACTCTTCTTCCTGCCCAGCCTGTTCTCCGTGGTCAACCTGTTCTTCGGGTTCATGAGCATCCTGCTGACCTTTCACGGGAGATACCGGACGGCCGCCGTCTGGATCATCCTGGCCGCCCTGATGGACGCCCTGGACGGGCTGGTGGCCCGGGCCACCAACACGCCGTCGGACTTCGGGGTCGAGCTCGACTCCCTGGCCGACTCCGTCTCCTTCGGACTGGCCACGTCCGTGCTGATCTACTTTTGGGGTTTGGAGGTCTTGGGGCCCCCGGGCATCTTCTTCAGCTTCATCTTCCTGACGGCCGGCGTCTTGCGCCTGGCCCGCTACAACGTCCGGACCCGGGTCCCGACCGACCACAAGCACTATCAGGGTCTGACCGTCCCCTCGGCGGCCATCTTCATGGCCGCCGTGGTCAATTTCCGGCCGGTCCCGGCGGGCACGAGAGTGGAGGCCTTCCTGGTGGCCGGCCTGACCGTCCTCGTCGCCCTGTGCATGATCAGCTCATTCCCTTACCGGAATTATGTCAAGGCCCTCCTTGAACGCCGGGTCGACATCCGGACGTCCTTCGTCGTGGCCGTTTCCCTCATCGGCATCATTTTCTACACCAGGATCGGCCTGGTCGTCTTTTTCGGGCTGAATGTCATATCGGGTCCTCTGGCCGCGTTGTTCCGCGCCCTGAAGAAGGCCGGCCGGAAAGAGCCCGAGCCCTCGGAGCCCCCCTCATGACCGGGGCGAACGCCCGGTTTACAATCCCCCATGTGCCCGTAGGCGGATGGCCAGGTTCACTCTGAGGACCGGCCGGCGCGACGGGCGGCCGCGGAACCGGATCCGGTTGAACTGGAAAAAGGTCTTGCTGGCGCCGCTCGTCCTGGCCGTCGTCGCCTGGCTCGCGGTCTTGGCCTTCCGTGCGGTTTTCGGAACGGGCCGGGGCCCGATGGCCACGGCCACCGACGCCGAAGGCGCCCTTCCGGCCGCCGAAGCGGAGACGGCCGGGCCGGTCCTCGTCGAGGACAAGATCCTCATCCCTCCGGGGACGAGCCTGGCCGACCTGCTCGGGCGGCGGAGCTTCGACGCCCAAGAGATCCACCGGATCCGGGAGGCCGTCAAACCCGTCTATGACCTGGGGCGGATCCGGGCGGGACAGGAGCTGCGGCTGGGGTCGTTGCCGGGCGGACCTTGGGTGGCGCTCGAATACGATATCGACGCGTCCGATTATCTCGTCGTCAGGAACGAGGAGGGCGGGATCGAGGCCGAGATCAAGTCCCATCCCTTCGAGATCAGGACGGCCTTCGTTCACGGCGTCATCGAGGACAGCCTCATCGCCGCCCTGAACCGGGCCGGCGAGCAGGACGCCCTGGCCCTCGAGCTCGTGGAGCGCTGCTTCGGCTGGGACATCGACTTCAACACAGACCTGCGCCGGGGGGATTCGTTCCGCATCGTCTTCGAGAAGAAGTTCCTCAACGGCCGCTTCACCGGATACCGGGACATCCTGGCCGCCGAGTTCGTCAACACCGGGAGCGCCTATCGCGCCTTCCGCTTCACCTATCCCGACACGGGGGCGTCCGACTATTTCGACGAGAACGGCGGCTCCCGAAGGAAGGAATTCCTACGCTCACCCCTCAAATTCGCCCGGATCACCTCCCGTTTCTCGAGCCGCCGTTTCCATCCTATCCACAAGATCTACAGGCCCCACTACGGCGTGGATTACGCGGCCCCTGTCGGGACCCCCATCCAAGCGACGGCCGACGGCGAGGTCCTCTTCGCCGGCCGGGACGGCGGGGCGGGGAACATGGTCCGGCTGCGCCACAAGAACCGCTACGAGACGGCCTATCTCCACTTGAGCCGTTTCGGGCCGGGGGTCCGCAAGGGGGCCCGGATCAAGGGCGGGGACATCGTCGGCTACGTCGGCTCCTCGGGAGATTCGACCGGCCCCCACCTCGACTACCGGATCTATCACTACGGGAAGCCGGTCAATCCGCTGGGGCACAAGTTCAAGCCGGCCGACCCGCTCCGGGCGGAGTTCCTGGAGGCTTACGGCAGGGAAGTCGATCGATTGTCCCTCCTCCTCGACCCCGCGAGGATCGTGGGGATCGTCACCCCGGGACTCAGTTTTTGATCTTCCCGCTTTCGCCGCCTTTGGTCGTGCCCTTCTCCGCACTCCTCTCCGCTCCGCTCGAGGAGCGGCCGGACGGCCTATCCGACGAACCGGAGGAACCGGAACTGGACGCGACTCCCGAGGATCCGCCGGACCCCGACGACGCTTCATAATAGGCGTCCCTGAGGACGGGCCCCCGGGACCTGTCCCGCGACGAGAGCCTCAGCTCGGGACAGAGGACTTCGTTGCGCCGGCTCGAATATTCGATCCGCAAACCCAGCTCCCGGGCCAGTTTGAGATCGGGGTTCCAGTCCCTGAAGCGCAGGGCCG
>JAWOHF010000259.1:0-16222 GCA_046496285.1 Candidatus Aminicenantota bacterium | reverse complement strand
TGCTCGCGGGCCGTCGCGCCCTCTTCCCGGAAGCCGCCCAGGACCTCCAATCTGACCCGGGCCGTCCCGGGCCCGACCACGCCCAGGACCCGGGCGGCGGCATACGACAGATCGAGGATCCGGCCCTTGATGAACGGGCCCCGGTCATTGATGCGGATGACGGTCGACCGGTCGTTGTCCAGGTTCGTGACCATGACATGGGTCCCGAACGGAAGTGTTCTGTGGGCGGCCGTCATGTCGTGCATGTCGTAGATCTCCCGGCTCGAGGTCGGTCGCCCATGGAAGTCCTGTCCGTACCACGACGCGATGCCCACCTCGGCGGTGCCTCGGCCGGGCGGCGGGAGACGGGAGCAGGCCGCGACGGCCAGCAGGAGCACCGGCAGGAGGCGGCGCGCCCCCGGTCTCATTCTCATGGTCCGTCCGTCGGGGGCCGGGCCCTCACTTGATGAGCGCCCCCAGCTTTCTTCTGAGATATCCGAACGCCTGCCGGGGGGTCGAAAGGATCTTGAAAAGCTCGAGGTCATCGGCGCAGATGGCGTTCTTTTTAACCATGGAATCGAACTTGATGAGGTCGCGCCAGTAGTCCTCGCCGTAGAGGACCAAGGTCAGCTCCTTTTTGGAGATCTTGCTGACCTGGAGGAGGGTCACGATCTCGAAGAATTCGTCCAGGGTCCCGAACCCCCCGGGGAAGATGATGACGGCCTTGGCCTTATAGGCGAGCCAGAATTTCCTCATAAAGAAATAATGGAAGGAGAAGGACAGGTCCGGGCTGACGTAGGGGTTCGGGGGCTGCGGCTGGGGCAGGGAGATGTTCATGCCGATGGTCTTGCCCCCGGCCCGGGCCGCGCCCCGGTTGGCGGCCTCCATGATCCCCGGACCGGCCCCCGTGCAGATGACGAAGTCCTTGCCCTTGGGCTTCTTGAGCGTGATCGCCCAGCTCGCCAGGAGGAAGGCCAGCTCTTCGGCCTCCCAATAATACCGGTAGAACGGGGAAGCGGCGTCGGTCGGGTCGGCTTTGGACGATCCGAGGAAGAGGATAGTGCTGTTGATCTTGGCCTTGTCGAGCCGGGTCATCGGCCCAAGGTATTCGCTCAGGATGCGAAGCGTCCGGCCTTCCAGGGATTCGAGGAATTCGGGGTCGCGGAAGGACTCTTCGTGGTGCTCGATCTTTCTCATCGTCGGCGCTCCTGTTCTTCTCGACCGGGATCTGTCGCGATTCTAACAGATTGTCCAAAGGCTCTCAAGCCGGTTTGCCGGCCGGGTTTTTGACTCTCCACCCGGCCTGTGTTATCAATAGGGCCGAAAGGACGGACCCGATGAACGGAACGAATGACGATCTTTCGCACCTCGAGTACCCCGGGCGCATTCTGGCCATCGGTCTGTCCCCGTCGGGGCAAGACCATGCGGTCGTCTACGCCATCACGGGCCGGTCGCCTTCGAGCCAAGCCCGCCGGGTCGTCCGCGAGGAAGCCGGTCTCTGGGTCCGGCCGACCGACGAGCAAGTCCTGAAGCAGGGGCATGTCGACCTCCTCGTCTACCCCTCGTTCCTGTTCGGCGCATCGGGTTGGGCCGTCTCCAACGGCCGGCAGACATCGGACGTCCACACCGGCCTGGCTTCAGGACCGGACCCTGTCGCGGTCCTTTCGCGGGCCTTGGCTTCATGGGACTATGAACCCGACGCCCCGATCTTCACGCCGCGCATCAGCGGCTGCCTCCGCGAGGGACAGGCCGCGCTGAGCGTCATTCGGAGAGGCGCGGAGGGGGACGCCCTGAGGAGTTTTTTCGAAGTCCCGCTCCGGCCGGGGAAGGGGATGTTCGTTTCCACCTACAGAGGCCCCAACAAGGACCCGCTGCCGTGTTTCGAAGGGGAGCCGCGCCGGCTCGAGATGCCGGACCCCGATCCCCGCCGAACGGCCGAACGGGTTTACGAAGCCCTCGGCCCGCGTCCGGGCGAACGGGATTTCCGGGTGGCCGTGGCCTGCGTCTTCGCCCCCGTCTCGGACCCCCGGGCCGTCGTCGTCCACATCATCAACCGGCATGAAAGGACCTGAACCATGAGCAAACCCGACAGGACGGCCCGCAGCCAATACCAGTCCAAGGTCAGCGAGGATTTCCCCGAGGTCCTGCCGTTCGGGGAAGACCGCTTGGTCAAGAAATTCTCCATGCGCTACGGCGAGAACCCCGGCTATCCGGCGGCCTTCTACCAGGAAACGGGGGCGTCCGGCCCGAACATGGCCACGATCGAGGTCCTCCAGGAAGGGACCAAGGGCCTCAGCTACATCAACGTCGGGGACATGGACCTGGGCCAGCGATTGGCCCGCAAGCTGGCCGCCGTGTTCGTCGGCCCGAAGGTCTGTGTGCTCATCAAGCACGAGATGCCGAGCGGTGTCGCCCTTGGCGACGACCCCGTCGAAACGTTCGAGAAGGCCTGGAAATGCGACCCCCTGTCCAACTTCGGCAGCGTCGACATCTTCAGCTTCCGCGTCACGGAGCCTCTGGCCCGCCTCCTGGTCGAAAGCCCCCGGAACGTCGAGGTCGTCTACGCCCCGGATTTCGCGCCCGAGGCCCTCGAGGTCCTGGCTTCGAGAAAGGTCCTGCGCGTCGTCCGGATGGGAGCGCCCTTGGACGCGCCTTCCGTCGACAACGGGCTCGAGGTCAAACGAGTGGCCGGCGGGCTGCTCGTGCAAAAGAGGTTCGATTCGAAGATCGTGTCCCCCGGGTCCGTGGACGTCGTCTCGGCCCGCAAGCCTGACGAGGAGGAGGTCCGGGCGGCCATCTTCAACTGGACGGTGGCGTGTTTCACGCGGTCCAACGCCGTGGTCATCGGCCGGTCCGACAAAACGCACGGGATCGGTTCGGGCCAGAGGAGCCGCATCGACTCCGCGGGGGACGCCATCCGCCTTTCCCGGCGCGGCTACGGACCCGAGGGCTGCGTTCTGGCCTCCGACGCCTTCATGCCTTTCCCCGATGTCGTCGAACTGGCCGCTCAGAACGGGATCACGGCCGTCATCTATCCCCTCGGGTCCATCAAGGACCAGGAGGTCATCGAGCGGGCCGACCAGCTCGGCTTGGCCATGATCGTGACCCGCAGACCCGGCGAAATCGATTCGGAGCGGTGTTTCCTTCATCGCTGATCGATCCTCCCGGCCGGCCTCGAAAGGAAGGACTTCCATGAGAACGGTCAAACGGGAAGAGGTCATGCCCAACCCCTCCGGGCGAACTCTTGTCCGGTCCCTGGCCCTCGTCGTGTTTTTCGCGGCCGCGGGAGCTCCGGGCCCGGCGGCCCAAGACGCTCCGCCCCGGCCTTACCACGAAGCCGTGGACCGGATGCGCGGGATCGGGCTCCTCGAAGAAAAGGCCTACGAGTTCCTGGGCCGGATCACGGCCGTCGGCCCCCGATTGACGGGCTCCCCCCAGGCCGACCGGGCCGTCGAGGTCAGCCTCCGGATCATGGAGGAGCTGGGCTTCGAGAACGTTCACACCGAACCGGTCACCGTCGGACGCTGGGTCCGCGGGGACGTCGAGGAAGCCTCCATCGTGGGCCCGAACGGCGGAGAAGATGTCCCGCTGCAGGCTTGTGCCTTGGGCGGCAGCGTTCCCACCCCGGCCGCGGGGCTCGTCGCGCCGGTCGTCGAGGTCCGGTCTTTCGAGGAACTGGCGCGCCTGGGGGCGTCGGTCAAAGGGAAGATCGTCTTCTACAACCGGCCCATGGACAGGACCCTTCTGGACACGTTCGGCGCCTACGGAAAGGCGGCCGACCAGAGGGTCCGGGGGGCCTCGGAAGCCGCCCGCTTCGGGGCGGTGGCCGCGCTCGTCCGTTCCCTGACCCTCCGCGTCAACGACCATCCGCACACCGGCCTGATGCAGTACGAACAGGGCGTGACCAAGATCCCGGCCGCGGCGGTCAGCACGGCGGGAGCCGATCGTCTGAGCGGTCTGCTCGAAGAGAATCCCGAACTCCGACTCCGGCTCCGCATGGACTGCAGGACCGAAAAACCCGTCGTTTCCGCCAACGTCGTCGGCGAGATCACCGGCTCCGAGCTCCCGAAGGAGATCGTCCTGGTCGGCGGTCACCTCGACAGCTGGGATCTGGGGACCGGGGCCCACGACGACGGAGCGGGGTGTGCCGTCAGCCTGGAAGCCCTCCGCTTGATAAAGGCCGCGGGCCTCCGCCCCAGGCGGACCGTCCGGGCCGTCCTGTTCATGGACGAGGAATTCGGCGGGACGGGAGGGCGGGCCTACGCCCACGCGCCGCAGCGGAGAGGGGAGAGGCATCTGTTCGCGGCCGAATCGGACAGGGGAGGATTTCTCCCCGTCGGGCTGGCCGCCGGCGGCGGCTCCCGGGCGGCCTTGGAAAGGATCAAGACCTATGAGGACCTTTTCAAACCTTTGGGGATCCTGTTCATCTCCCCCGGAGGCGGGGGGGTGGACATCGGCCCGCTTGTCGAGCAGGGCACGGTCCCGGCCGCCGTCATCCTCAACGCCCAGACCTACTTCGACGTCCATCATTCGGCCCTTGATGTCCTCTCCCGTGTCCACCCCCGCGAGCTCGAGCTCCAGGCCGTCGTCCTGGCCGCCCTGGCTTATCTCGTCGCCCAGGAAGGCCTCTGAAGGCCTTTTTTGATATAATAAGCCGGGCTCCCATCGCTCCCGGCGGGGGGACGGCGATGCCGGGCAGAAAGGCACGAACATGGAACAACCGCCCACGAGGATCCTCGTCATGCTCCTTTGCGGAGGCAAGGGAGAGCGGCTCTACCCCCTGACCAAAGACCGGGCCAAGCCGTCCGTCCCCTTCCTTGGGACCTACCGGATCATCGATTTCAGCCTGTCCAACGCCCTCAATTCCGGCTTCCGGCGGATCGCTCTGCTCTCCCAGTACAAGTCCCTTTCCTTGGAGCGCCATATCCTCAACGGTTGGAACATCTTCCACGCGGAGAGCGGCGACTACATCATCTCCCTGCCCGCCCAAGGCCGGGTCAGCGACCATTGGTACGAAGGGACGGCCGACGCCGTTTTCCAGAACATCTACACCGTCCAACAGGAGGCCCCCGAGGCCGTTCTCATCCTCTCGGGCGACCACATCTACAACGCCGACTACAGGAAACTCGTCCGTTCTTTCATGGAGACCGACGCCGACGCCCTCATCATGACCAAGATCATCCCGGTCGAAGAGGCTTCCCGGTTCGGGGTCATCGGAGTGGACGACGAGCGGCGCATCGTGGAGTTCGTGGAGAAGCCCAAGAAGCCCTTCGCGACGCCGTGGGACCCCGGGAAAAGCCTCATCTCCATGGGCGTCTATCTCTTCAAGACGCCGGCCCTGATCAAGTTCCTTATCAAGGACGCCCGGAACGCAAAAAGCTCCCACGATTTCGGCAAGGACATTATCCCCGGCCTGATCGGCACCCACCGGATCTACGCTTACCCCTTCGATGACTACTGGGAGGACATCGGGACCATCGACGCCTATTGGGAAGCCAACATGGCCTTTCTCTCGGCGTCGCCGCCGCGGATCCTGGAAGATCCGGGCTGGGCCATCCGGACCTACAAACCCCAGTATCCCCCGACCTTTATCTCGGGGGGCTCCATCCGGAACTCCATCGTCGGCTCCGGCTGTTCCCTCTCGGAATGCCGGGTCGAAAACTCCATCATTTCGCCCGGCGTCCGCATCGAGGCCGGCGCGGAGGTCACCGATTCGATCCTCCTCGAAGGCGTGGAGATCCACCGCGGGGCCCGGCTCCGGAAGGTCATCATCGACAAATCCTCGACGATACCCGCCAAGTTCGACATCGGGTTCGACGCCGAGAGGGACGGCCGCTCTTTCAAGATCAGCAAGTCCGGCGTCCGCATCGTCCCCAAGGGCTGGAAGAGCGCATGATCGAGAAATTCGATTTCAAGTCGTTCGAGCTCGAAAGGGACGCCCCCAAGGAGATGATGCTCCTGTCCATCATCTCCCAGAGTTTCTTCCAGCCCTTCTCTCTCGAGGATAATCTGCTCGTCACCCTGACGGCCCTGACCTCGGGGTCCGGGGTCGGATTCAACCGGGCCATGCTCTTTCTAAGGGAAGGGGACAGGCTCAAGGGGGAGATGTGGCTGGGTCCGGGCTCGGCCCAGGAGGCCGGAGACATCTGGGAAGTCCTGTCGACACCGGGCATCGGCTACATCGAGATCGTCGAGCACAACCGGGCCCTGGTCAGGAAGAACGAGGACACCTTGAGCCGCCGCATCCGGGACCTCGTCTACGCGGCCGACGAGGGCAACGCCCTCATACCGGCCCTGGCTTCGTGCCGGAAGGAGATCCTGCTGGTCAAGGGGGCCAGGGAGGAGCCCCTCGTCGACCGACGCTTTCTGGACATCATCCAGGTCGACGAGTTCCTGTGCATCCCCCTCCTCGCCCGGGACGAGGTCCTCGGCGAGATCGTCCTGGACAATGCCATCACCCGGACGCCCATCGGCCCCGGGGACATCAAGCTGGCCAGCCTCTGCGGCCTGATCGCCGGGAATTACATCTATTCGGCCAGCCTGCACAGAAAGCTTCTCGACATGGAGAAAACGGCGGCCATGGGAGAAATGGCCATGTTCGTGACCCACCAGATCCGGAACCCGATCGTGGCCATCGGGGGGTTCGCCGACCAGCTCCTCCAGCCCGGCCTCCCCGAGGACAAAAGAGAGAGGAACATTCGGATCATCCGCGAGGAGATCCACCGCCTCGAGCACATCATTTTCCAAATGGGTCATTTCCTCAAGGTCAGCCTCAAGGAGCCGGTGTACTTCGACCCCGCTCCGGTCATCGCCTCCGTCCTCGAGAGCCCCGAGGTGCAGGCCAAAAAGCAGGCCTATGAAATAAGGGTCGAACTCGAGGACGGGCTGCCCCGCCTCTTCTGCGACCCGACCTCGTTCGGGGAGGTCCTCCGCAACCTTCTCGACAACGCCTTCGACGCGACGCCTCCGGGCGGGCGGATCTCGGTCCGGGGCTACCGGAAGAACAACGGCTGGTACGTCCTCTCGGTCCGGGACACGGGCAAAGGGGTCACCAATCCGGACAAAGACCGGCTCTTCAAGCCTTTTTTCACGACTAAGGAAAAAGGCATGGGCCTCGGGCTGCCCTTCATCAAAAGGGTCATGGACACCTGCGGGGGGCAGGTCGAGGTCCGGAGCCGGGTCGGCAGCGGGGCGCTGTTCAAGCTGTTCTTTCAATACCGGGAAAGGGAGTGACAGGCCATGAACAAAAGGATCCTGCTGGTCGAGGACGAAAAACCGCTCTGCCTCCTCTACGAGGAGGAACTGAGCAAGGAGGGCTACGACGTCACGGCCGTCACCGACGCGGATGCCGCCCTGGAGGCGCTCGATAAAAACCCGTTCGACCTGATCGTGACCGACATCCGGATGCCGGGCAAGGACGGGATCGAACTCATCACCCACGTCATGGGGCGCCGCAGGGACATCCCGATCATCATCAATACCGCCTTTCAGAGCTATAAGGAGGATTTCATGACCTGGGCCGCCGACGCCTATGTCGTCAAGTCCTCCTCGCTCGACGAGCTCAAGGCCAAGATCAGGCAGCTGCTGGACCGTTGATGTCGGAGCTGAGAAAGGACCTGATCAGCGGGCGGTGGGTGATCATCGCCACCGAGCGGAGCAAAAGGCCCGACGATTTCCGGCCTGCCGGCGGCCGGGCCCGGACCGAGGAGCCGCGCGGGTTCTGCCCGTTCTGCGAGGGCAGCGAGGTCAAGACGCCCCCCGAGGTCCAAACCCTGAGGCCGGCCGGCTCCCCGCCCGACTCTCCCGGATGGAAGGTTCGCGTCGTCCCCAACAAATTCCCGGCCCTCAACCGCGGGCCGTCTTCGCCGAAGATGAGCCGGGGGATCTTCCAATGGATGGAGGGCCGGGGCGTCCACGAGGTGGTCATCGAGAACCCCGACCACGGGGTCGAGCTGGGCGACCTGCCGGTCGTCCACATCCGGGACGTCCTCGAGGTCATCCGTGAGAGGGTCCGGGCGATCGAGGCGGAATTCCACTATCGCTACGTCCAGGTCTTCAAGAACAAGGGACGGGAAGCCGGGGCCTCCCTGAGCCACCCCCATTCCCAGATCGTGGCCACGCCCATCGTCCCGAAACGGGTCAAGGAGGAGGTCTATGGCGCCGAGAGGCTTCATCGAAGTCTCAAGGAGTGCGTCTTCTGCCGGATCCTCCGGGAGGAGGACGCGGCCAAGGACAGGGTCGTCTTCCGCGACGACCATTTCGCGGTCGTCACCCCCTTCGCCTCCCGCTTCCCCTTCGAGATGGCCATCTATCCGGCCCGTCACTCACCGTACTTCACGGAGGTCACGGAGGACGAGCTCTCTTCCCTGGCCCAAGTTTTGAAGTCCGTCCTGACGCGGCTCAAAGTGACGGTCGGCGACCCGCCCTACAACATGGTCCTCCATCAGGCCCCCAACCCTTCTTTTTCGGCCCAGGCCTGGCCCAAGATCGACAAGATCTACCACTGGCATCTGGAGATCTTCCCGATCCTGACGAAAGTCGCCGGTTTCGAGTGGGGGACGGGCTTCTACATCAATCCCGTTCCGCCCGAAACGGCGGCCGGGCTCCTGCGGGACTCTCAGGTCCGCCCGGATCTGACCAGCTTCCGGTAAAGGGCGAGATACGATCCGGCCGAGCGTGTCCACGAGAAATCGGAGGCCATGGCGTTGCGGACGAGCGCCCGCCACGACTCCTTCCGGGCATATTGGCCGACCGCCCGGCGGAGCCCGTCGAGAAGATCCCCGGGCGACGGCGCGGAGAACTTGAAGCCGTTGCCCGACCCGCTCGCCGGGTCGAACTCCCGGATGGTGTCGTCCAGCCCTCCCGTGGCCCGGACGACGGGGATCGAGCCGTACTTCAGCGCGTACATCTGGGTCAGGCCGCACGGCTCGTAGAGGGAGGGGATCAGGAACAGGTCGCTGCCGGCGTAGATCATGTGGGCGACCTTCTCATCGAAGGCGACCTTGAGCCCGAGCCCGGATGGGTGACGGGAACGGGCCGCTCTCAGGAAATCTTCGATCGGCCGTTCTCCGGTGCCCAGGACCACGACCCTCACGCCGAGCGCCAGCATCCCTTCGAGGGCATCGCAGACGATGTCCAGGCCCTTTTGCCCGGCCAGGCGGGTGACCATGCCGACCACCGGGGAGCCCGGCACATCGGGCAGGCCGAACATCCGGAGCAGCTCCGCCCGGCAGACCCTTTTTCCGGACAGGTCGCGAGGGCCGAAACGGGCCGGGATGAGCCGGTCGGTCACGGGGTTCCAATCGTGGTAGTCCACGCCGTTGAGGATCCCGTGAAGGTCCGCAGACCTTCTCCGGAGCAGCCCGTCCAAGCCGAATCCGAACTCCGGCGTCTGGATCTCACGGCTGTAGGCCGGGCTGACCGTGCTGACGGCGTCGGCATAGAGGATGCCGGCCTTGAGATAGCTCACCTGTCCGTAGAATTCGAGGCCGTCCGGGTCGAAGAGGGACCCCGGAAGCCCGACGCGGCCCAGGATGTCCTTGTCGAAAAGCCCCTGGTAGGCCAGATTGTGGACGGTGAACAGGGAGCGGGTCGCGGCGAAAAAAGGATCGTCGCCGTAGAGGAACCGGAGATAGGCGAAGGCCGTCGCGGACTGCCAATCATGCCCGTGGACGATATCGGGGGGGAGGTCGAGGGCCTTCATCGTCTCCAAAGAGGCCCGGGTGAAGAACGCGAAGCGTTCCCCGTTGTCGGGATCGTCGCCGGCGGCCGTCCCGTAGAGGTGGTCGCGGTCGAAAAAGCCGGCCTGGTCGATGAACGTGACCGTAAAGCCGTCCGCCTGATGCTCGAGGGCGGAGAAGGGCACTCCCTTCCCCCCGCACTCGACCTCCGCTGTCTCGACGGTCCTCTGGAGGGAGAGGTTCTTTTCCCGGACTTCCTTGTAATAGGGGACGAAGACCCTGACATCGAGGCCCGACCGGGACAGGAACCTTGGGAGGGCCCCGGCCACGTCGGCCAGACCTCCCGTCTTGGCGTAGGGGAACATCTCCGGGGCCAGGAACGCGACGTTCATGATCATCTATTTTATCACAACTTGTCATGCGGAGCGGCCGCGTCCTTCAGGAACACCGGCGGGCCGATGAGAGCCCGTTTGCCTGAGACCGGCGATTCTCATATAATCCCACCGAGCCGGCCGAAGCGAGGGTCGGCCGATCCGAGGAGGTCGATATGGACGTTCAGGACGAGATCCGGTCCCATCTCCGGCCCGCCTCGCTCGTCGCCGCGGCGGTCGTCGCCAGCCTGATCCTCGTCTTCGGATCGGTCGAGCTCATCCGGTCCCGGTCCGGCCCTTTCACGGGGTTCGCCCCGTGGGCGGGAACGCCCGCGGTCCGCTACGCATTCTACGGCGCCGCCGTCGTCGTCGTCATCCTCATCCGCGTCCTCCGCCAGGCCCTACTCGGCAGGCCCTCCCGGGAGGACCTCCGGGCAGATCTGCTCCGCCTCCAGCGGGCCGCCGTGGTGACCATGGTCCTCGGCGAAACGCCGGGGATCCTGGGATTCGTCCTGTTCCTCCTCGGGGGGTACAACATCGATTTCTATATCCTTGTTTTCGTGTCGCTTTTCCTGGTCTTCATGCATTTCCCGCGGCGCACGAGCTGGGAAGAATGGCTGAGGGCCTAAGGGGGTTTGCCATGATGAAGCGCATCGGGTCAAGGTGGCCGGCCGTTATCTTGATCCTGTTCGGGCTCCTGTTCCCGCTGTCGGGGCGGGGGCAAGGACCGTCCCCGGACGCACGCGAAGCCCCCGTGCTCCGCTACGAGATCTGGGTCGAGCTGGACGAGTCCGGGAAAACCCTTCGCGGGCGCGAGGACATCTTTTGGACGAACCGGTCGGGAGAGCCGGTCGGGGACATGGTCTTCCATCTCTACTGGAACGCCTTCAAGAACGAGGCCAGCACGTTCCTCCGGGAGGCCCGGGCCGAGACGTTGTTGTCCCGGGGGGGCGCCCCCCGCGACGGGGAATGGGGATGGATCGACGTCACGAGCATCCGGCTGGCCGACGGCCCCGACCTCACGCCGACCATGGAGTTCCCGAGCCCGGACGAACCGGCCAACCCTGACGACCAGACCGTCATGAGGGTCGTCTTCCCGGAACCCGTCCAGCCGGGGGACAGCATCCGTCTCCACCTGGAATTCCACAGCAAGATCCCGCGGACCGTGGCCCGGTCCGGGTATTACCGGAACTCCTTCTTCATCGCCCAGTGGTTCCCCAAGCCCGGCGTCTATGAGGAGGGCCGGGGCTGGAACGCCCACGAGTACCATCAGAACTCCGAGTTCTTCGCCGACTTCGCCGATTTCGTCGTCCACCTGACGGTGCCCCGGGACTTCGTCGTCGGCTCTTCGGGCAAGCAGACCGGCATCCGGGTCGATGAGGAAAAGACCACCTATACCTACCGCCAGTCCATGATCCACGACTTCGCCTGGACGGCCGGGGACCGGTACATCAAGGTCGAGCGCGACTTCGTCGCCGACGAGGAGGTCACGGCGGAGGAGTACGAGCGGACGGCCGAGCTGCTGGGCCTGCCCCTCGAGGAGGTCAAGCTGCCCAACGTCCGCATGACCTTGCTCATCGCCCCCGAGCACAAGAGGCAGACCGACCGCCACTTCCGGGCCCTGCGGGCGGCCATCAAGTACTACGGGCTGTGGTACGGTCCCTACCCCTACGAGACCGTGACCATGGTCGACCCGCCCTTCCGGACGGGGAGCGGGGGGATGGAGTACCCGACCCTGTTCACGGCCGGCACCCGCGTGCTGCCCAGCGGGAACGTCCTGTCGCCGGAGGGCGTCATCGTCCATGAGTTCGGCCACGGCTACTGGTACGGGCTGGTGGCCACCAACGAGTTCGAGGAGGCCTGGCTCGACGAGGGCTTGAACACCTATTCCACGGGGCGGGTCCTGGCGGCCGCCTACGGCCCGGCCCCGCTCTCCGCCGTGTTCAAGGGCTTTCCCCTGGACGGGGTCCTGAGGCTGCCGAAGATCTACGACTTCGAGCTCAACCGGGCCGCCGCCATCAACGTCGTCGAGCTCGATCCGGTGACGGCTTGGTCCTGGAAGTTCCGGGACACGATGAGCTATGCCGCCAACGTCTACATGCGCGCGGCCACCCTGCTCGAGACCCTCGAGCGCCTCCTCGGCGAGCGGACCTGGGCCCGGATCATGCGGACCTACCACATGCGGTATCGCTACCGGCACCCGACGACGGCCGATTTCATCGCCGTCGTCAACGAGCTGGCCGGCACGGACATGACCTGGTATTTCGAGGAACTGCTGTTTGCGACCCACGATTTCGATTACGGCATCGCCTCCGTTTCGTCCGTCGAGAAACCTCGGCACCTCCGGGGCGTCTTCGACGTCGACGGAAAAAAGGAGGAGATGACGTCAAAAAGGATCAAAGAGCTCGAGGCGGAAGCGGCCGCGGGCCCGGATGGCCCGGCCCCCAAAGAATACGTTACGACGGTCGTCCTGCGGCGCTTCGGGGAGGCCCGGGTCCGGGGGGACGCCCGCGTCGAGCTCCTGGTGCGCTTCAAGGACGGGTCGACGGAGACCCGCTTCTGGGACGGCCAGGACCGCTGGGCCCGCTTGGAGTTCGTCAAGCCCGCCCAGGTCGACTGGGCCCGGATCGATCCGCAGGGCATCTGGCTCATCGATTCGAATCTGGCCAACAACAGCCGCGGCGTCGGCGGGTTGCGGCCGAACGTCGTCAAGCTGATGGTCCGGTTCTTCACCAACGTCCAGACCATTCTCCAGTCCCTGAGTTCCTGGAGCTGAGGAGAGAGGGCATGTCCATCATCAGATCGATCGGCGCCGGCATCGGGGGGACTTTCCGCAAGCGGCGGCTCCTCCTGTATCTCTGGGCCGTCAATGTCGTTTTCGCTCTGGCTGTCGCCGCCGCGCCCCTCTTGCTCATCCAGAAGGAGCTCGGTCATTCCCTCCTGGGGTCGAGCATCGGGGTCTTCGACATCCCCTGGCTGGGCGAGATGGTCCTCAAGTACCAGGAGGCCCTTCCGGCCATGGCCGCGGGGCTGGCCGTCCCCGCCCTCCTGTTCGTCCTGCTCTACGTCTTCCTCAACGGGGGCCTGCTCGGCCGCCTGCTCGACCGCGAAGGCCCGGTGACCCTGGCGACGTTCCTCTCCGACTGCGGGCGCTACGCCGGAAGGTTCTTCCGCCTGTTCCTGATGTCGCTCCTGTTCTACGCCGTGGTTTTCGGGGGCTTCCTCGGCCTCCTCTCCGCCGGTCTCAAGCCCTGGCTCGAGAGCGCCCGGACGGAATGGACCGGCCTCATCCTGTCCAACCTCCATTTTTTGGTCGGGCTCCTGCTCCTGTCGATCGTCCACATGGTCTTCGACTACGCCCGGATCGTCGCCGTCGCCGACGAGGAGCGCAAGGCCCTCCGGGCCCTCCGTCTGGCCCTTGGTTTCCTGAAAAAGCGTTTCTTCAGGGCCTGGGCCCTCTACCTGCTGATCTTCCTAACCTTCCTGGCCGGAACGGCCCTGAACTTGATCGTTTCCGGCCGCCTGGCCGGGCTGTCGACACTCACTCTCATCCTGGGCTTTGTCTGGATGCAGGCCATGGTCGTCTTCCAGGTCTGGACCAAGGCCCTCTTTTTCTCCGCCCAGGCGGAATTCTACAGGGTGCACCCCTATTGAGACCCATGAAGCTCGCCTTTCTCGGAGCCGCCCGTCAGGTCACCGGATCCTGCTACCATCTCGAGGCGGGAGGCCTCAGGATCCTCATCGAGTGCGGGCTCTACCAGGAACGGCCTTTCCTCGAGCGGAATTGGAACGAATTCCCCATCCCGCCCGAGGACATCGATGTCTGCCTGCTGACCCACGTCCATCTGGACCACTCGGGGCTCCTGCCCAGGCTCGTCGACTCCGGTTTTTCGGGGACAGTTATGACCACCGCGGCCACGGCCGACCTCCTGTCCATCGCCCTGATGGATTCGGCCAAGATCCAGGAAGAGGACGCGGCCTATAAGAGGAAGCGCCATCAGAAGGAGGGGCGGAAAGGGCCGCACCCGGAGCTCCCGCTCTACACGACGGAGAGCGTCCAGGGGACGATGCCGCTCGTCGAAGAGGTCGGCTACGAGAAGGATATCGCTCTCAACGGGCGGGTGACCGCGCGGTTCCGTGACGCCGGGCACATCCTCGGCTCGGCCATGATCGAGGTCCGGGTGCGCGAGAACGGTCAGGACCGCCGCATCGTCTTCTCCGGCGATATCGGGCAATGGGACATGCCGTTCGTCGAGGACCCGTCGGTCTTCGAGCGGGCCGATTACGTCGTCATGGAATCGACCTACGGCGACCGCGACCACGAGGACCCCAAGGACGTGGCGTCGCTCCTGGCCGATGTCATCCGGGAGACCGCGGCGGCCGGAGGCAACGTCGTCATTCCCACGTTCGCCATCGAGCGGGCCCAGGACCTGATGTTCTATCTCAGCGGCCTGGTCCGGGACAAGGCCATCCCGCCCGTCCCCGTCTTCCTCGACAGCCCGATGGCCCGGGAGGTGACCAAGGCCTTCGAGCGCCATCTCGACGTCCTGGACGACGAGGCCCGGAAGCTCTTCCGGGAAGGGAAGAGCCCCTTCGCTTTCCCCGGGCTGAAGATCGTCCAGACCCCGGACGAATCCAAGGCCATCAACGAGCTCGAAGGACCGGCGGTCATCATGGCCGGCTCCGGCATGGTCACGGGAGGGCGAGTCAAGCACCATCTTCTTCGCAACATCGCCCGCCCTGAGTCCACGGTCCTGTTCGTCGGCTACCAGGCCCGCGGCACCCTGGGCCGCCAGATCATCGAGAAGAGCCCGGAAGTCCGGCTATTCGGACAGACCCTCCCGGTCAAGGCCCGGATCGCCAAGATCAACGGGTTCTCGGCCCACGCCGACCGCAAGGCCCTCGGCCGCTGGCTCGACGGATTCACGGCCCCGCCGCGGCGTCTGTTCGTCACCCACGGGGACGACGAGGTCATCCGGAACTTCGCGGAACGCATCCGCCGGGAACGGGGCTGGACCGTCGAGGCCCCGGAATACCGCGAGCTCTGGGACCTCGACTGATCCCGAGCGGCCGGAATCTCCTTCCTTAGCAGTCGAGGAGGCCGGGGGGAAATATCAGATAAAGATAACAATTTCGAATTCTGGAAGAACAGCCTCATCGACGAGATTTGAAGCCATTCTCTCTGGTGTTTGATTATTTTATTGGTCCCAGATAGCGATCGAACCAGGCCAAGGATTCCTGGAGTAATTTCTCTCTCGGCACGAAGTGGCCTCCTTGATAGACAATCCAGTTCTTATCCTCCTCCGGCGTGCCGAGAAGCAAGAACATGGGCTTTGATGTCCGTCCGAGTTTCCAGATAGTCGATCGAACGGCTCAGGTCCTTGGCCCACATGATCACGTGCTCTCTATACAGGTTCGTTTCATTCGGTATCGAAGATTCAAGGCCGTCATCCCGCTCAAATGTGCCCTTGTATATAGGAAACAGCACCGCACGTCCGTTTTTGAGAAAAAAATCGAACGATGTTATCGGCCATTGCGATGAGCTGCTGGATTGAAGTGGGAATGGCCCGCGGGACCCAAAATATATGCCGGCATCGCCAGGAAACACCACGACGGTTTGGTAAGGAGGTTTGCCGCGCTTCGGCAAAAAGAGATAGGCGGTCATTCGGTCGCCGCCGTAGCCGGCATCAAAGGTGATTTTTTCTTGTACCCAATCCTCGGCGCTCTCGTCCAGGGATTCCCGTCTGGCATTCAAAGGTGTCTTGTCATAGGAATACTGGCGCAGCAATATGTTGAACGTTTCGTCCGATACGGGCTTCAAGCTCATGAAATCCCGAAATACGACTTAATACCAACTCACGCCCGATACCGGATAATCATCCTCGCCCTCCGGGTAGTCGCCGGCCTCCCAGGTTGCGGGTCCGGGACGGCCCGTTTTATCCTTGAGCTTCTCTAGGGCTTCTTCCCAGGACAGTTCCCCGGCATCATCGAGGAACGGATATTTCCAGTACTTAATATCCCGATAGCCGCCGCTGTCTAAAAAGGCTTTGAAGGCCCTGTTCGTAACCTCATATGTGTCCATCAGGAAGTCGCATGATTCTTTTCTGACCTGGGAAGGAGAAGTCTGGCTGATTTTCGGCGTTTTTCGGGCGTCTCTGCGGCTCACGAGGCGTTCTGGCCCACCAGGAGCGA